>JBBROR010000292.1:0-4274 GCA_038229175.1 Acetobacterales bacterium
ATCACGCGCGGCGCCGGGATGCCGAGATGCACCCGCTGGTGATGGCCATTTTGAAGGCCTTTCCCGGGGCGAAGATCGAGGCGGTGCGCGATAGCTCGGTGGATGGTTATGGGCTGTCGGCTGCGGCCGTGCTGGTCGGTAGCACTCTGGGCGGTGAGGGCGAACTTGCTTTGGAACTGCCGCCGCCTGGCAGCGAGGATTTCGATGAACCCGCGGATTTCTGGGAGAACGCACCATGAAGAATATTGCCGGCCTGATGAAACAGGCGTCGCAGATGCAGAAGAAGATGGAAGACATGCAGGCGGCGTTGGAGGCCATGACGGTTGAGGGCTCGGCCGGCGCGGGCATGGTTGTGGTGACGATGTCGGGCAAGAACGAGCTGCGGTCGGTGCGGATCGACCCGAAGCTGGCGGACCCGGGTGAGACGGAAATGCTGCAGGACCTGATCGTGGCGGCGCATGCGGATGCGAAGCGCAAGATCGAGGTGTTGGCGGCCGAGGAGATGCAGAAGGCGACGGGTGGGTTGAACCTGCCGGCTGGGTTGAAGCTGCCGTTCTGATGGCGGATTGAGCGCCGGATGGGCGGCCCTGAGATCGAGCGGCTGATCGCGTTGCTGTCGAAGTTGCCGGGGCTTGGGCCTCGGAGCGCGCGGCGGGCGGCGTTGAAGCTGTTGCAGCAGCCGGAATTGCGGATGCTGCCTTTGGCGACGGCGCTGGCGGAGGCGGCTCGGGCCACGCGGTCCTGTGGGCTGTGCGGCAATTTGGACAGTCGTGACCCCTGCACCGTGTGCGCCGATCCGCATCGGGATCGGGGCATCGTGTGTGTGGTGGAAGGGGTAGGCGATCTTTGGGCGCTGGAGCGGGCGCATGTGCATCGCGGGCTGTATCACGTGCTGGGCGGCACGTTGTCGGCGTTGGCCGGGCAGGGGCCTGAGGATTTGAACCTGCGCCCGTTGTTGGCGCGGTTGGAGGACGGGGGCGTGCGCGAGGTTATCCTGGCGCTGGGGGCGACGGTGGATGGGGCCACGACGGCGCATTGGCTGGTGGATCGGCTGCGACCGTTCGACGTGGCGATTACGCGGGTGGCGCAGGGCGTGCCGATGGGGGGCGCGTTGGATGTTTTGGACGATGGCACGCTGGCTGCAGCGTTGCGGGCCAGGCGGTAGGGCAGGCTGCCTCCCGGCCCGTGAACCGGGCCAGGAGGCGTTTTTTGGCTTAGCGCTCTTCTTCGCCGGTCTCGACTTCGACGATCGCATCGGCGCCGTCTTCGAGGTCGGAGGTATCCTCGAGGACATCCTCCTCGACCTCCTCGGCCTCTTCGGCGTCGGCGTCCGTCTCCACGTCTGGATCCTCGACCCCCGGCACTGGCACCACCTTGGCGCGGCGCTTTTCTTCCAGCACGTTGCCGCCGGAGCGGCGGACGCGGGGCTGCTCGGGCGGTTGCTCGGTGCCGCATTTCGGGCAGACGGCCGGTGTTTTCGTCAGGTCGTAGAATTTCGCGCCGCAAGAGACGCACACGCGCTTGGTGCCAAGTTCGGGCTTCGCCATCGATTGCCTCGCGTTGGATGGAGTGGGAACGGACTGTCGCGCGCCAGGTCGTCGCGAGATGCCCGTCTAAGGGCGCGCCCCATGCCATCGAAGTTCGCAACTGTCAAACATGTATGCTGCGTGGTAGGCGTCGGCGCATGCAACATTCCGCTCTTCGGCCGCTGATCGCGACCCGTCCTTCCGGCCCTTTGATGACCTCGCATGCCTCTGGTTTGCGGGTGCCGGGGGATAAATCGATCAGCCATCGCGCGCTGATGTTTGGCGCATTGGCGGTGGGGGAGACGCGTATTAGCGGGCTGCTCGAGGGCGAGGACGTGCTGCGGACCGCGGCTGCGATGCGGGCGCTGGGGGCTGAGGTGGTGCGCGATGGGGATATCTGGCGTGTGGCCGGGCGCGGTGTGGGCGGGTTGGTGGAGCCTGCGGATGTTCTGGACATGGGCAATTCGGGGACCGCGGCGCGGCTGCTGTCGGGTGTGTTGGCGAGCCATCCTTTCTTTTCGGTGATGACGGGCGATGCCAGCCTGCGGTCTCGGCCGATGCGCCGCGTGACGACGCCATTGGCGGCGTGTGGGGCTCGGTTCACGTCGCGCGAGGGCGGGCGGCTGCCGCTTGCGATCGAGGGGGCGCGGGATGCGTTGCCGTTGGATGTGACGACGTCGGTGCCTTCGGCGCAGGTGAAGTCGGCTTTGTTGTTGTGTGGGCTGAATGCGCCGGGGCTGACGCGGGTGGTGGAGCGTGAGGCGACGCGGGATCACACGGAGAACATGCTGCGGCATTTTGGGGCCGAGGTGTCGGTGGAGGTGGACGGGCATGCGCGCATTATCACGTTGCGGGGTCAGCCGGAGCTGATTGCGGCGGATGTGGTGGTGCCGGGCGATCCGTCGTCCGCGGCGTTTCCCATTGTGGCGGCTTTGCTGGTGCCGGGATCACGCGTGGTGATTTTGGGCGTGGGGCTGAATATTCTGCGGACGGGGCTGTTTATCACTTTGCGCGAGATGGGGGCGCGGCTGGTTGTTCAGAATCCCCGCATCGAGGGCGGCGAGGAGGTAGGCGACATCGTGGCCGAGTATACCGAGCTTGCGGCGGTGGATGTGCCACCGGAGCGGGCACCGAGCATGATTGACGAGTATCCGGTGCTGGCGGTTGCGGCTGCTTCGGCCCGGGGCGTGACGCGGATGCGGGGGTTGGGCGAGCTGCGGGTGAAGGAGAGCGATCGGCTGGCGGCGACGGCTGCCTTGCTGCAGGTGAATGGGGTTCGCGTGGAGGTCGAGGGCGACGATCTGCTGGTGTGGGGGGATGGCTCGGCGCCGCAGGGGGGCGGGCGCGTTGAGACGCATATGGATCATCGGCTGGCCATGAGTGCGTTGATGCTGGGGTTGTCCACCGCTGATCCGGTGGGGATTGATGATGCGAGCTTTATCGAGACGAGTTTTCCGGGTTTTGTGGCGTTGGTGAACGGCACGATCGGCACTGGCGGCGGCGATGCGTTGCGGGCGGCCTGAGTGATCATCGCGATCGACGGGCCGGCGGCGGCGGGCAAGGGAACGCTGGCGCGGCGATTGGCGACGCATTTTGGACTGCCGTTTCTGGATACAGGTTTGCTGTATCGCGCCACTGGTCGGTGTGTTCTGGATGGCGGGGGCGATCCCGCTGATCCCTGGGTGGCCGAGGCGGCGGCGCGGGGGCTTTCGGCTGAGGATACGCTGCGTGGCGATTTGCGCGGGCCTGCGGCGGATCTGGCGGCGAGCCAGGTGGCGGGGATTGCTGGGGTTCGTGCTGCTCTGTTGGAATTTCAGCGGGGGTTTGGGCGCAGCCGGGGCGCCGTGCTGGATGGGCGCGATATTGGGACGGTGATTTTCCCGGATGCCGAGGTGAAGTTGTACGTCACGGCCAGTGCTGAGGCGCGCGGGTTTCGTCGGTGGCGGGAGTTGGAGGCGCGGGGGGTGGCGGCGGATTTGGCCATGGTGACGGCTGAGATTCGTGCACGTGACGCGGCGGATGAGGCGCGAAGTGCGGCGCCTTTGGTGGCGGCTGCGGATGCGATGATGATCGATACGACGCAGATGGATGCGGATTCGGTTTTCACTCTCGCGCTGGAAATGATCGGGGCGCGGATGGGCGGGTGAGTCCTGATATGCGAGGGCTTGAATTAGTGTATGTCGATAATTAGATGGTGATCACGTTCGATGCGGCGAAGCGTGAGCGGACGCTGGCATCTCGCGGCGTCGACTTCCTTGATGCGGCAGAGGTGTTCGCAGGGGTCACGGTGACACGACCTGATCAGCGACGGGACTATGGTGAAGAGAGGTGGATCACCGCAGGGATGCTTCGGGATCGGTTTGTCGTCATCGCGTGGACGCAACGTGGTGTGTCGCGGCGGGTGATATCGATGAGGTATGGGCATGGACACGAAGAAGACGATTGGTTCAGAAACGTGGATCGATCCTGACGAAATTCCGCCTCTCACAGCGGAGTTTTTCGAAAAGGGCGAATGGCGGATGGGCGAGACGGTGATCCGTCGCGGTCGGCCGCCCACGGGGTTGGCGAAGGAGCAGGTTTCTTTGCGTTTGGCGCCTGATCTGGTGACGAAGTTGCGGGCGTTGGGGCCGGGGTGGCAGGGCAAGGCGGCGGAGGCGTTGCGGCAGTTGGTGGAGCCCACGTAGGCGGGCCGTTTGCGGGTTTGACTTGACTCCGGCCGGCTGGGGGTTATCTGTGCGGCTTCTGTCA
>JBBROR010000293.1:0-4269 GCA_038229175.1 Acetobacterales bacterium
GTGAGAGACGCCATGGCGATCGGATTCGAGGCTTGCGCGGTCTCGTAATAGAACCGCTGCAATTCGCTCAGCACGCCGGCCCCGGTGAAGGCCTTATATTCAGGGTAGCCAACGATCTGTGCCATAAAACGGTCAGTAAGCGACGTGATGGTCCCGCCGGCATGGCTGAAGATAAACTTAACGTCGGGAAATTTTGCCGCCGCGCCAGAAAATATCAGGCTGGCAATTGTTCGCGTGGTGTCTGTGCCATATTCGATAATGACAGACGGAATTCCAGCCAGATTAACGCAACAAGCCGGGTTGGCCGGATGGGTGTAGACGACGGCCTGCCTGCGGTTCAGCTCTTGCATCACTGGTGTAAACGACGGGTTCCCCAGCCACTTGCTGCCAGCGTAGCTGGTCAACAGGGCGATGCCGTCCGCCTTCAGCACGTCCAAGGCGTAGGAAATCTCAACCAGCGACTGGTCGATATGTGGCATTGGAAGCACGGCGAAAAAACCAAAACGGCCGGGATGTGCCAATGTCAAAGACTTCGCGTATTCATTCGACGCGCGGGCCAGTTCGGCGGAATCGGCAGCACCCAGAAAGTCGGTCGCCGGAGCGGTGACCGACAGAATAGACGTGGCGATACCTCCACGCTCCATCTCCACCAACGACCGTTCCGGAGTCCAGTTGTTGACAGGCGGGCTATCAAGCTTGGCCTTTTTCAGCGCAGTGACCCATGCCGGTGCCGAAATATGATGGTGGACGTCGATCCTGTGGGGCGCGGGCTGTGCCAGAGCCGAAGCCGACGGCCCCACCGCCAGGGCTGAAAGCGTTGCAGCACCGCTCAAAAAACCTCGACGTCCCAGCGTTGGACCGCAGCACGCACACGCTCGTGCAAATGAGGGGATGCCTGCTTTCCTGGTCATTTCTGTCCTCCTGGGCGGCCATTTTTCGAGCACTGTCTCTTGGCAATTAGCCTGCGCATTCACGCCAATTAGGTCAATCGCCTTCAAAGGTTTGTCCTCTGCGGCGAAGGGCAACTGCGTCGCACATGTGTGACAACGTCAGGCGATATTGCTCTTGGGGCCCATAGCCTTAAGCTTGCGAATACCTTTTCCAGGAGTTCCCCGTGCCCGCAATCAATCGCATTGCTGCCAATTTGACCGAACTGACAGAATGGCGCCGCGACATCCATGCCCACCCAGAACTGGGCTTCGAAGAGGTTCGAACCAGCCAGCTCGTAGCTGAAAAACTGGAAAGCTGGGGTATCGTGGTCACGCGAGATATCGCAACCACCGGCCTCGTCGGCACACTCCGCGTCGGCAACTCCGATCGCGCCATCGGTATTCGCGCGGATATGGACGCTCTGCCGATGACCGAGGCGAACGGGTTCTCACATGCCAGCCAAAACCCGGGCCGTATGCATGCCTGCGGGCATGATGGCCACACCACCATGCTGCTCGGCGCCGCGAAGTACTTGGCCGAAACGCGCAACTTCGATGGCACCGTGAATTTCATCTTCCAGCCGGCGGAAGAAGGCGGCGGCGGCGGCCGTGTGATGGTGGAGGAAGGCCTGTTCGATCGCTTCCCCTGCGATATGGTCTTTGGCCTGCACAACGACACCACGCTACCGGTCGGCACCATGACCGCGGTGCAGGGCAGCGTATCCGCGGCATCGGATCGGTTCTGGATCCATATCTCCGGCAAGGGTGGCCACGCGGCGCGGCCGCATCGCAGCATCGATCCGGTGGTGATCGGAAGCCATATCGTGCTCGCCCTCCAGTCGATCGTGGCGCGACGCACAGATCCGCTGGATTCGGCGGTGCTCTCCATCACCCAGTTCCACGCCGGCAGCGCCGGTAACGTGATCCCAGAAGAGGCCTCGCTCAACGGGACAGTACGCACGCTGTTGGCGCATGTGCAGGACGAGATTGAACCGCTGATGCGCCAAATCGTCGAGGCCACAGCCGCAGCGCACGGGGGCACAGCGGTGCTGGAGTATACGCGCGGCTACCCGCCGGTGGTGAATGCGCCGGAAGCCACGGAACGTGCAGCCTTGGCCGCCGCAAAGATCGTGGGCGTGGAGCGTGTGATCCGCGAGCGTCCACCCGGCATGGGCGGCGAGGATTTCAGCTTCATGGCGCTGCGGGTGCCCGGATGCTTCGTCCGCGTTGGCCAGGCATCACCAGACCGCGAAAACGTGGCGGTGCACAATCCAAAATACGATTTCAACGACGACATCCTGCCGCTCGGCAGCTCGCTCTGGGCCACTCTGGTCGAGCAGGAGTTGCCACGCACGTGACGACCCCAGGCGGATTCATTGCGGTTTTTCTGCTGGCATTTCCAGCATTGTTCTCAATTGTGAATCCGCCCGGTGCCGCCTTCATCTTCAACGAGGTGACGAGCGAGCTTACGCACGAAGCTCGCACCCGGATCGCCGGCAAGGTTGCGATTTATTCGTTGATCGTCATGCTCGTGGCACTGTGGGGCGGTGCCTACGTGCTGAACTTCTTTGGCATCTCGCTCGGCGCCCTGCGCATCGCCGGTGGCGCGGTGGTGGCGCTGCGGGCCTGGGATCTGCTGATCGCGCCGGAGCGCCAGGAAGCCCGCAAGACGGAACAGGCCGGCGAAGCGTCTGAGTCAATGGATGCCATGGCGTTCTTCCCGCTCACCATGCCGTTCACCACCGGGCCAGGCACGATCGCGGTGGCCGTGGCGCTGGGCGCCGAACGGCCCGCGGCAGGGCAGGGATTGTTGGCTTTCTTTCTGGGAGTGTCGGCCGCTGCGGTGGCGATCGCCATTCTTGTGTGGCTGGCCTATCGCTCGGCCGATTGGGTTGTGGCCAAAATCGGCGCCGCCGCGCAACGCACGGTGTCACGGATGTCTGCGTTTCTGTTGCTCTGCATCGGCGTGCAGATCCTGGTGAACGGCGTCGCCGAAGAAGTTGCGCGATTCATGGCGGCGCACCCGTAGATCTCTACCGGATCAGACCGCTTGCCTGATCCGGTAGACCAAGGCGCTTCGATCACCCCAGGCGGTTGTCGATCAATTCGTTCACCACGCCGGGATCTGCCAGTGTCGAGGTATCTCCCAACCCATCCGTCTCGTTGGCTGCGATCTTTCGCAGAATACGCCGCATGATCTTGCCTGAACGGGTCTTTGGCAGGCCCGGCGCCCACTGGATGGCGTCCGGCGAGGCAATGGGGCCGATCTCCTTGCGCACCCAGGCCACCAGTTCCTTGCGCAGCGCCTCCGTCGGCTCGATTCCGGTCTTCAACGTGACATAGGCGTAGATACCCTGGCCCTTGATCTCGTGCGGGAAGCCGACCACCGCGGCTTCGGCCACGCTGGGATGCGCCACCAACGCGCTTTCCACTTCGGCCGTGCCCATGCGATGGCCGGAGACGTTGATTACGTCGTCAACACGGCCAGTGATCCAGTAATACCCGTCCTCATCACGGCGCGCACCATCACCTGTGAAGTAAAGACCAAGAAAGGTTGAGAAATATGTCTGAATAAAACGCTCATGATCCCCAAAAATCGTGCGCATCATACCTGGCCACGGTGCAGAGATGCAAAGTAGGCCATCTGCGGCGCCGGACAGCACTTCACCTTGCTGGTTCACGAGTGCCACCTGCACGCCCGGCAACGGTTTGGTGGCAGAACCTGGTTTCAGCGGGGTGGCCCCGGGCAACGGCGCAATCATCAGCCCGCCGGTCTCGGTCTGCCACCAGGTGTCCACAATCGGGCAGCGACTGTCGCCGATCACGCGGTAGTACCACAGCCACGCTTCGGGATTGATCGGCTCACCCACACTGCCGAGGATGCGCAGCGACTTGCGGGAGGTGGATTTCACCGGGCCATCACCGTCGCGCATCAGGGCGCGAATGGCGGTGGGGGCGGTATAGAAAATATTAACCTGGTGCTTGTCCACCACCTGCCAAAACCGGCTGGCATCCGGATAGGTCGGCACACCCTCGAACATCAGAGACGTCGCACCATTGGCGAGCGGGCCATACACAATGTAGCTATGGCCGGTCACCCAGCCAACATCGGCAGTGCACCAGTAGATCTCGCCTTCTTGATAGTCGAACACGATCTCGTGCGTGTAACTCGCCCAGACCATATAGCCGGCGGTGGTGTGCAACGCGCCCTTCGGCTTGCCGGTGCTCCCTGAGGTATAGAGAATGAACAGCGGGTCTTCGGCGTTCATTTCCGCCGGCTCGCATTCGGCCGATGCCTTGGCAACCAGCGCGCCGTAATCGACATCGCGCCCGTCCTGCA
>JBBROR010000294.1:0-4240 GCA_038229175.1 Acetobacterales bacterium
CCGCTCGATATCCAGCCACCACCGGCACGCGTCGATCTCTGAAATATCCGGCTTGGCATGGATCCGCCGCTTGCCGCGCAGCACGAATTTGAAATGCTTCACAGCGTTGGTCACATACATCCGGGACCGATCAAGCCCCGCCTCCCGCAACGCCCGATCCAGCAACTGCCCAGCCGGCCCCACAAACGGCCGCCCCTCCAGATCCTCCTGGTCCCCGGCCTGCTCGCCCACCAGCATGATGGCCGCATCGATCGGCCCCTCGCCAAAGACCGTCTGCGTCGCCGGCCCATAAAGCGGGCAACGATGGCACGTCCCGGCCGCCCGACGCGCCTGCGACAACGGCGAATTCGGCACGGGCTCCACCGGGTGAAACACGCGGGAGGTCGGCCGTGCCGGAGACACCACCGGCGCCTCGATCATCTTCTGCGTCCGCGCCGCCGACCCCGCGATCAACTCCGGGATCAACGCCGCCTCGGGCAAATTCTTCCAATACTTGCGCGGCATCTCAGACGTCATGGCGCCAATCTTCAACCGCGCCGGATTGAAGATCGACGCGAAATAAACCTGCCAGTAATCCGCGATCCGATCGTCCTTCGGCACATCCTCCAGCCGCGCCCCATCGGTGAACGCCAGCGCCTCTCCATTCCAATGCGCGCATCGATACGGAGTCAAAATCGACCAGGTCATCCCCGCAAACCGCCGCACAAAGAAATCCGCATTCGCTTCCACAATGAAATGCTGCGGCTCGAACCACCCCACATGCCGCACCACCTCCTCGTCCTGCACGCTGCGAAAGCGCAGAAACGCCCGCATCTTGTGCGTATCTCGCCGCACCGACTTCGCGAGACGATTGGCCCGATCCACCTCCGGATCAGTGATCTGCTCCATCAGATACCGATCCCCACTCACCACCCGCCAGATCAGCGAATACAACAGGGAGAAGCGGGCCGGGTGCCGCGCCTGAATCACCGTCTCCGCCAACTGCACCAAGCTGCGCGGCACCCGAAACGCCCCATCGACCACCATCTCGACGCCAGCCTCGCCAAACAGGTCGTCCAGTTCCCGCACCGACCAAACCACGTCGTCCGGCGAGATCCGGTGCAATGCAAGGGCCCGGGCGGCACGGCGAAACCCCTGCCAGTCCACCTCATGGTCCAGCACCACGGCATGCATCAGTGAAACAACGACATCTGCTGCGCCCGACGTTGCGGTAGCGTCGCCGGCAGGCACGCCGCATCGATCAGCTTCGGCGTATGATCCGCCGTCACCACAAACGGCGAAACCTTCGGCAACGACAGCCGCAACCGCGCCAAATCGTCCAGCCGCAACCGCCGATGCCGCCGCGCCACCAGAATCCGGTCCACCGACCGCACCCCCATGCCCGGCACCCGCAGCAATTCCTCCCGCGCCGCCGTGTTCACATCCAGCGGAAACCGCTCCCGATGCGCGAGCGCCCAGGCCAGCTTCGGGTCCATGTCCAACGGCATGTTGCCATCCGCCCCGGTCGCCAGTTCGTCATCGGTGAAGCCATAGAACCGCAACAGCCAATCCGCCTGATACAGCCGATGCTCCCGCAACAACGGCGCCGCGGCCGGCGGCAGGGCCGACGAAGAATCGGGAATGGGCGAGAACGCCGAGTAATAAACCCGCCGCAGCCCGTAGCTTCCATAAAGATTGGTGCTCATCGACAAAATCTGCCGGTCCGAGCTCGAATCCGCCCCCACGATCATCTGCGTGCTCTGCCCCGCCGGCGCAAACCGGGGCGCGCCCTTGTCCTTCGCCGCATCGATCGCCAGCCGCATCCGCCCCATCGAACGCCGGATCCGTGGCAGGTTCTTCTCGGGCGCAAACGCGTCCAACCCCTCCTGGCTTGGCAGCTCCACATTGATGGACAGCCGATCCGCATACCGCCCCGCCGCCGCCAGCAAAGCCGGATCGGCATCCGGAATCGTCTTCAAATGAATATACCCGCGAAACCCATGGTCCTCCCGCAGGCACCGCGCCACTTCAACCACCTGTTCCATCGTGTAGTCCGGCGAACGGATAATGCCAGACGACAGGAACAGCCCCTCGATGCAGTTCCGCTTGTAAAACCCCATCGTCAGCGTCACGATCTCAGCCACCGAAAACCGCGCCCGCTGCACGTTCGAAGACCGCCGATTGATGCAATACAGGCAGTCATACACACACGCATTGGTCATCAGAATTTTCAGCAACGAAATACATCGCCCATCCGGCGCATAGGCGTGGCAAATCCCGCTGCCCTCCGTCGACCCGATCCCGCCCGCCAGCGAATTCCGTTTCTCGGTGCCGGAAGACGCGCAGGACGCATCGTACTTCGCCGCGTCGGCCAAAATCGCCAGTTTATCCAGAAGCTCCATGCCATCCCCTGCGTTCTCCCTCTGTTCTAATGCGTCCTGATGGGTTTGCAAGATCGGCGTGGTGTGGTCGCATAAGGGCATCGAGCAGGAGAATCACGCATGTCCCATTCCCCCGAAGCCTGGACCCGGATCGGCGCCTACCAGCAGCCCGCCTTCTCCAAGGACGGCACCCGCCTGTTCCACCTCCGCGGCACCGGCCTGCCCCAGGCCTGGGTGATGGATCTCGACGGCTCCAACGCCCGCCCCCTCACCGCGTTCGACGAAAAAGTGGCCATCATCCGCCGCTCCCCGCTCGATGACCGTATCATCGTGGGCATCGACGCCGGCGGCGACGAACGCCAGCAATTCCACCTCATCACGCCCGAGGGCGAAACCACCGCCCTCACCGAAGCGCCGGACGTCATCCACGATTTCGGCGCCTGGTCCCCCGACGCCACGCGCATCGCCTACACCGCCAACGACCGCGACGAACGCATTTTTGATGTTCTGATCCGAGAACTCGCCACCGGCGCCGTCACCCAGGTGCTCGAAGGCCCCGGCCAGATCTCCGTCAGCGGCTGGAACGGCGAACGCCTCGCCGCCATCCAAGACCACAGCTCATCCGACCAGCGCCTCTGGATCATCGAACTCGACACCGGCGCCACCAAAATCATCCCCGCCCCCGGCCTCACGCGTTACACCTCCGTCCGCTGGCAAACCGACGGCTCCCTCATGGGCCTCACCGACCACGGCGGTGCGGACTTCATGCGCCTCTGCCGCATCGACATCACCAACGGCGGTGTTTCATTGGTGCACGCCGCCGAAGGCCGAGACGTCGAGGCCTGGTCCCAAGCCCCCAACCGCGGCAGCCTCGCCGTCATCGAAAATGACCGCGGCTACGCCCGCCTCTACGTCGACGGCGTATTGGTAAATGGCCTACCCGAAGGCATCGTAGCCGACCTCGCCTGGTCCCCCGACGGCACCACCCTCGCCTTCACCGCCCAAAGCCCCACCGACCCCGCCGGCATCTGGCTCTGGTGCGACGGCAAAGCGACATGCCTCCTGCGCCCAGACCCACGCGCAGAAGCCGGAATCGACCCCGCCACCATGGTTGCCCCCCACTTGGTTGAATGGAAAGGCACCGATGGAATAACCATCCCCGGCTGGTTCGCCATGCCCAAAACGCCGGCACCCCCAGGCGGCTACCCCAGCGTCGTCTGGGTCCACGGCGGCCCCGCCTCCCAAACCCGCGCCAACTTCCGCGCCGACACCCAAATGCTGCTCGACCAGGGTTTTGCCGTCCTTCTCCCCAACGTCCGCGGCAGCACCGGCTACGGCCGCGCGTTAATGGAAAGCGACGACAACCACCTCCGCCCAGCCTGCCTGTCCGATCTTGCCGAGGGCCGCCACTGGCTCGCCGCCCAACCCGGGATCAACCCAGATAAAATCGGCGTCATGGGCCAATCCTACGGCGGCTGGATGGTCCTAGGCGCCATCACGCTCTACCCCGACCTCTGGGCCGCCGCCGTCAACTATTACGGGATCGCCGATTTCGTAACGCTCCTGGAAAAAACCGGCCCCTGGCGCCGCGATCACCGCGCCCGCGAATACGGCTTCCCAGAAACCCACGAAGACCTGTTCGCCGACATCTCCCCCATCCGCCATGTCAGCCGCGTCACCGCCCCGCTACTCGTCGCCCACGGCAACCGAGACCCCCGCGTGCCCAAGAACGAAAGCGACACCTTCGTGAGCGCGATGCAGAAACACCAAAAAAAGGTGGTCTACGCCGAGTTCGACTACGCCGGCCACGGCTTCATCCGCCCCGCCCACCGCACCCGAATCTTCAATCTCGTAGCCGAGCACTTCCGGGAGCATATGGC
>JBBROR010000295.1:0-4234 GCA_038229175.1 Acetobacterales bacterium
CTTCTTCAGCCCGGCCAACATCATGCGGCTTTTGGAGGTGATCCGTGGGGCACGCACCGCGCCGGCTGTCCTTGGCCAGGTGATGGCGCTGGCCAAGCGGATGGGCAAGGTGGGTGTGGTGTCCGGCGTGTGCGACGGGTTTATCGGCAACCGGATGTTCGAGGAATATCTGCGCCAGGCCTATCTGCTGCTGGAGGACGGCGCGTTGCCGAGCCAGGTGGATGACGCGATGGAGCATTGGGGTTTTGCCCTGGGGCCGCTGCGGGTGATGGACCTGGCCGGGCAGGATATCGGCTGGTCTATCCGCAAGCGCCGGTCGGTGGAACAGCCGGGCAAGCCGTATTCGCGGCTGCCGGACCTTATCTGCGAGCAGGGCCGGTTCGGGCAAAAGACCAAGGCGGGGTGGTATCTGTATCCCGATGGCCGCAAACCGCTGCACGACGCCACGATCGACGCGCTGGTGGTGGCGCATTCGGCGGCGATCGGGCTGGCGCGGCGGCCGGTGGCGGATCGCGAGATCGTTGAGCGCTGCCTGCTGGCGTTGATCAATGAGGGGGCGCGGTTGTTGGACGAGGGTATCGCGGCAAGGCCGCTGGACGTGGATCAGGTCTGGCTGCACGGCTACGGCATGGCGGCGGAGCGCGGTGGACCGATGTTTCAGGCGGATCAGATGGGGTTGCCGCATGTGCTGGAACGCCTGGTGGCGCTGTCGGCGGGGCGAGAGGGCTGGGCCTTCCAGCCGGCGCCGTTGATCCGGCGACTGGTGGAAGAGGGTCGCGATTTCGGCAGCCTGAACCAATGAGCACGCTGGCGGCGCTGTTCGATCTGACCGGGCAGGTGGCACTCGTCACCGGCGGGTCACGCGGCCTGGGGCTGCAGATCGCCGAGGCATTGGGCGAATACGGCGCCACTATCGCCATTGCGGCGCGCAAACAGGCCGAACTGGACGAGGCGGTGGCGCATCTGGCGGCGCTCGGCATATCCGCCTTCGCGGTGGTGGCCGATCTGCGCACCGCCGAGGCGGCCGAGGCGTTGGTGGGCGCGGTGATGGCCCAAGCGGGGCGTATCGACATTCTGGTCAACAACGCCGGCGCATCCTGGGGTGCTGCGGCTGAGGATCACACGCCGGACCAGTGGATGCGGGTGATGGACCTCAACCTCAACGGGCTGTTCTATGTCACGCAGGCGGTGGGGCGGGCGTGGATGATCCCGCAGCGCCGGGGTCGTATCGTCAACGTTGCCTCGGTGGCGGGGCTGAAGGGCAACCAGACCGGATCGCTGGGCACCATCGCCTACAACACGTCCAAGGGCGGGGTGGTGAATTTCACCCGGGCGCTGGCGGCGGAGTGGGGGCGGCACGGGATCACCGTGAATGCGCTGGCACCTGGCTGGTTTCCCTCGCGCATGACGAAGGGCGTTCTGGCGGCGCATGGCGATGCTTTCGCAAAGCGGACGCCGTTGGGCAAATTGGGTGGGCCAGACGATCTGAAGGGAGCCGCATTGTTGTTTGCATCGGCCGCTTCGGGGCACATCACCGGGCAGATTCTGGCGGTCGACGGCGGTGCGGTGGTGACGTGAACACGTATGGCCTGGCGATACTGGGCCTGGTGATGGTGCTGTCCGGCTTCGTGAAGGGTGTCATCGGGCTGGGCTTTGCGGCGGTGGGCGTGGGATTGCTGGGCTTGGTGATGCCGCCGGCGCAGGCGGCGGCCATCCTGGTGGTGCCGGCCACGGTGACGAATGTTTGGCAGCTTTGCGCAGGGCCGGATTTTCGCGGGTTGCTGCGCCGGCTCTGGCCGATGCTTTTGTGCATCGCGTTGGGCGGCTGGCTGGTGTCTGGCTCACTCGCAGGTGCACACTCGGGCACTGCGCGCTTCTGGCTGGGCGCGGTGCTGGCGGTTTATGCGTTGATCGGATTGATCGGGCGACGGCCGCGCGTTCCACCGCAAGCAGAGATTTGGATGGGGCCGCTTGCGGGGCTGGCAACGGGCGTGGTGACCGGTGTGACCGGGGTTTTCATGATCCCCGTGGTGCCGTACTTGAATGGGCTGGGGCTGGAACGTGAGGATCTTATCCAGGCGTTGGGCCTGTCGTTCACGGTTGCCACGTTCAGCCTGGCGATCGATCTGGCGCGGTCTGGTGTGTTTGCACAAACGCTGGTGATCACCTCGGTCGTCTCGCTCCTGCCGGCAGCTGTCGGCATGGTGGCTGGCGAATATCTTCGGGCGCGAATTTCCCCGGTTTTGTTCAGGCGCTGTTTTTTTGCTGGAATGTTGATATTGGGGTTGGAACTGGCGCGCCACTGAAGGCGGGGCCTTTGTTTTATCGAGCATCTTTCCCGATCGCGCGCAGACCGTTGGCTCGGAATTGATATGTGCGCCGGATTGGCTGGCGCAGCGTGCCAAATACGATTCATGCCAACTCGCCTGTCATGCGGCCTTGACCCCGGCAGTGAAGCTGCGGATTTCGGTGCTGAGGGCCGCAGCCTGGGCCGAGACTCCGGCCGCGACCGCATGAAGGCCCTCGGCTGCGAGCCCTGTGCGATCGGCGGCGCGACGAACCTCGCTGATGTTCTGGCTGACATTCTGCGTGCCCTGTGCCGCTTGCTCGACGCTGCGCGCGATCTCGGCGGTGGCGGCGGCCTGCTGCTCGACGGCTTCGGAAACGGTGAGCCCGATCTGGTTGATTTCGCCGATGATATCGGCAATCTCGCCGATCTCGCGCACGGCATCCTGGGTGGCGAGCTGGATCGCGGCGATCTGCTTTCCGATCTGATCGGTGGCGCTTGCGGTTTGGCTGGCGAGGGTTTTGACCTCGTTGGCCACCACCGCGAAACCTTTCCCGGCATTGCCGGCACGTGCGGCCTCGATGGTTGCATTCAGGGCGAGAAGGTTGGTCTGGGCGGCAATCGAATGGATGAGGCGCACAACCTCGCCGATTTCCCGGGCGCCCTGGGCCAATCGCTGCACGGTGGCGTCTGTATGCCTGGCGCTCACCACGGCACGCTGCGCCACGGCGGCAGATTGCGTCACCTGCCGGGTAATCTCGTGGATCGATGCCGCCAGCTCCTCGGCGGCACTCGCAACCGTCTGCACGCTCGATGATGTTTGGTCGGCCGCAGAGGCGGCACCAAGGGACTGGTTATTGGTCTGCTCGGCCGTGGCTGCGAGATCGCGCGCCGTGGTCTCCATCATTGCGGACGCATCGGCCAGCTTGTGCAACATGCTGTCCACCTCGCGTTCAAAACCCAGGGTCAGATGTTCAAGCAACTGGACGCGTTGCGCCTGGGCCGCCTGCGCCAGTTGCTCGGACTGGGCCATGCGCGCGCTGGTGACGGCATTGAGGCGGAACAGTTCCAACATTTTCGCCATGGCGCCAATCTCGTCGCGCCGCGCCGTGTCACCGATTGGTGTTTCGTGATCGCCGTCCGCCAGCCGGCGCATCGCCGCTGTGCTTCGACGCAACGCCGGGATGACGCTGCGCACTGTCAACGCCGCTGAAATCAGCCCGGCAAGCACGCTTGCCGCGGTGGCCAGGCCGCCCAGCTGTGTGCCCCGGTTGCTTTCCCAGGTCGCGGTCTCGCGCATGTGTTCGAAAGCGCCGGTGTATTTCTTGTCGAGCAGGCCCAGTGTCGCCACGGCCTCGGTGATTTCCGGCCTTAATTCGGTGTTGAAGAGGCGGTCCGTTTCCATGGCCGCATTGGCCCAGACCCCGAACAAGGTTTTGAACTCGTCCACCATGGCGATGATCGGCGGCACCATGCTGGCATGTTCGCCCAGCATCGGGGTGGCGGTGGCGATAACCGTCTCAAGGCTTTTGGCGATACCCATGAAAGCGCGCAGCCGGTCCGGATCGCGCGCGGCCATGAATTGCTGACTTGCCATGCGCACCAGCTGAATCTTCCGGTCCACCAAATAGGCCGCGTAGCGTTGATCGGTCGCGTCCTCGTCGGGCGCTGCGACCAACTCGTTGGATGCAAGCGACAATGCTTCGCCCACGGCGATGAGCCGCACCCGCGCAGCCTCCGCCGAGCGGGTTGTGCGCATGAAACGTTCGATGTGGGCGGCATGGTTGGACAGTTTTTGCCGAAGTTCACCGATTGCGGTGCGATCCTCGGGCAAGGTGGCGTCCATTGCGGCATCCAAGGCGGCAGCGGTTGCCGCCAGATGCGCCTTCATCTCGTCTTGCACCGCACGGTCGCCGTTCAGGCGAACACGCGTCTCGATGGCCTGCA
>JBBROR010000296.1:0-4213 GCA_038229175.1 Acetobacterales bacterium
GATGACGCCTTCACCGCGCACCGTCTGTACGCGGCCTTGGGCATCGATGATCTGCCAGGTGCGGCTGAGCAGTTGGACGGGCTCGGTGCCCAGGTTCTGGATGCGCACGCGATACGCCCAGACATAATGGTTGTCGTCCGGACGTGACTGGTCGGCCAGGTAGAAGCTGCGTACGCTGACCCTGATGGAGTGGGTCGTTTGGGTGTAATCGTCTGACATCAAAGCACTCCCAGCCCAGCATGAAACGCGCCGGGCCGGTTGGTGTAAAGCAAGACGGGCTCAATCGGCGGCAAGGCGTGCATCTTGCGGCAGAGTTTCCATCGCCAGCCGCAGGTCCTCGATGAGGTCGGCAGTGTCCTCCAGCCCCACCGAAAGCCGGATGGCGCCATCGTTGATGCCCAGGCGTGCGCGTTCCTCGGCGCCGATGCGCATATGGGTTGTGGTGGCGGGGTGGGTCGCCAGAGATTTCGAATCGCCGAGGTTGTTGGAGACGGCAATGACCCGCAAGGCATTCATCATGGCGAACGCGGCCCGCTTGCCGCCGGCCAGTTCGAACGCCACCAGCGTTCCGCCGCCGGACATCTGGCGCTGCGCCAGGGCGTATTGCGGATGGTCGGTGCGGCCTGGATACAGCACGCGGCCAATTTCGGGGCGTGAGGCGAGGAAGTCGGCGACCGCGGCGGCGTTGGCGCATGATGCGTTGACGCGAAGGGTCAACGTTTCCATGCCCTTCAGCAGCAGCCAGGCATTGAACGGCGACAGTGATGGGCCGGTGTTACGGATGAAGGGCTGCAGCACCTCATCCACCCATTTCTTGCGGCCGAGCACGGCGCCGCCGAGCACGCGGCCCTGGCCGTCGATATGCTTGGTGCAGGAATACACCACGATGTCGGCACCGAGCTCGAACGGCTTTTGCAGCAGCGGCGTGGCAAACACGTTGTCGACCACGACGAGCGCCCCGGCCTTGTGGGCGAGGTCGCACACGGCCCTGATGTCGACCAGTTCCAGCATGGGATTGGACGGGCTTTCGAGCAGCACCATGGCTGCCGGCGTGGACAGTGCCTTGCTCCAGGCATCCAGATCGGCGCCGTCCACGAATTCGGTTGTGATGCCGTAGCGCGGCAGCAGGGTGGAGATGATCCAGTGGCACGAGCCGAACAGCGCACGGGCGGCCACCACGCGGTCTCCGGTGCGCAGATGGCTCAACATGGAGGCGTGCACGGCGGCCATGCCGGTGGCGGTGCAGAGGCAGGCCTCGGCGCCTTCGAGGAGTGCCAGGCGCTTTTCCAGCATGACAACGGTGGGGTTGCCGAAGCGGGAATACTGGTAGTGGCTGACCTCGCCCTTAAAGGTGGCCTCGGCCTGTTCGGCGCTGTCGTAGACGAAGCCGGAGGTGAGAAACAACGCCTCCGTGGTTTCACCATAACCGGTGCGTTCGGTGCCGCCATGCACGAGCAGGGTGGCCTGGCGCAATTTGCGTGAGGCAAGGTTATCGGACGGATCGTTTGGCATCGCGTGGCCCCATCTCTCAGGGCCGGCCGTGAGATCAGCGCCCTGCACCGGGCCAATTCCCGATGCGTTGCAACGCTGGCCTCTTTAGCGCGCTTGTTTCACCTCGCCGCAATCCGGCCGGACAAATCACGAGGAGTGCGGACTGCACCGATGTTGGTGTAGGTCTGGTGGATTGCGGGGTCAAGCAGCGCGGCGCATTGCGGGGTCAGCGCGTTCGGCGCATTGCGGCGTCAGGGAGTGCGGCGCATTGCGGGGTCAGCGAGTGCGGCGCATTGCGCCGACAACGCGGCTTTCCTATAACGAGGGATGAGCGGGTGTAGTTCAATGGTAGAACGGCAGCTTCCCAAGCTGCATACAGGGGTTCGATTCCCCTCACCCGCTCCAATCCAACATCTCAGCTTTTGTGGTCGGTCGCGCCGGCGAAGCTTATTTTGTAGACCGTCTCATTAAAAGATACATTGTCCCAAATTAGATACGTTCCGTTAATCGGTCGCCCCGATGATTGGGGCTGCAGGGGTCAGAAAGATCCTGCAGCAGCCTTCGGGTCTCTTGGCGCTGCGCCAGGTGACTCCGGCGACGTGACGGATTTCGGGCATGCAATCGGACACTGGCGCCAACGCGCGCATTTCGGTCGGGCGTCGCACCATGCTGGCAGCGCTGGGCGGTGGCGCCGCCACGCTAGCCTGTGGCGGCGGGGCGGCCACCTGGGCAGGCAGCAGATGGAGTGGAATGGACCCAGTGCAGGTCGGCGGGGACAGGTCGCTGGCCGACATGTTCGCGTTGCGTGACCCGCCCCGCCTGCAGCCGCCGCTGCCGCCCCGCCGTGTCACGCATCCATCGGCCGTGACGCCGGAGGGTTTGGCCGAATGGGACATGTTCAAGCGGCGTTTCGTGGCGGGTGAGGGACGCGTGGTTGACACTGGAAACGGTGGCGTGTCCCACACCGAAGGCCAGGGTTGGGGCATGTTGTGCGCCGTGGCGTTCAACGACCCGACCACCTTCGACCTGCTTTACGGGTGGACGGCACGCACGTTGCGCCGGCGCGGCGATCGGCTGCATTCCTGGCGCTACACGCCGAATGCGCATGTCCCGGTGGCGGACCTGAACAATGCCACCGATGGCGACCTGTTCATCGCGTCCGCGTTGTGGCGCGCGGCCTGGCGCTGGGGGCGGCCGGACCTTGAGCATGCGGCGCAGGCGATTGCGCGCGATATTTTAAGCTTGCTGGTGCGCCAGGTTGCCGATCGGACCGTGCTGCTGCCGGGCGCGCACGGCTTCGAGACCGAAGGCCTCGTGACCATCAACCCATCCTATTACGTGTTCCCGGCTTTGGAGGAAATGGCGGCGCTGGCGCCGTCTCCGGTTTGGACCAGGCTGATGTCGGATGGGGCAGCGATGCTGACTGAAGGTCGTTTCGGACGCTGGCAGTTGCCGCCGGACTGGCTGCGTCTGGATCGGCAGACCGGCGCACTGGCGCCGCACCCGAACTGGCCGGCGCGATTTTCCTACGATGCGATCCGGGTGCCGCTGTGGCTTGCCTGGTCGGGGCAGCCCGCGTCGGCCGTGGCTGAATCGTTCGGGGCCTACTGGTCGCTTTATCAGCCGACGCCACCAGCCTGGATCGACCTTAACACCAACGCCCAGGCGCGCTATCCGGCGCCGCCGGGGGTGGTGGCGATCGGCCATACTGCGACCGCGTTGTCACAGCTGGGAAGGAAAGAGAAGCGGGCGGTACTATTTCCGCAGATCCGCGCTTCCCCTGATTATTATTCTGCGGCATTAACAATGTTATCGCGTTGCGCATGGCAGGAATGCTGGGATATGTAACGAGAGGCCATACAGGTTTGGAGTCTGCGGGTGAGCGATAAAAACCTCGATGTCGATCGTGCGATCGCCTCAGTCGGCGGGGAGAGATGGTCCTACCACAGCTTCAAGCCTGTGTTGACGCATGCCAGCAAAACCGGCGTCGATTCCTTGTTCACCTATAATGAACTCGGCGAGCCTGAATACGCGGCACAGCTTATGCAGCTTCCGCCGCCTGCCGAATTTGCCTCTCCGGATGACGAGTATCTGGAAGATGCGGCTTATCCGGAAGCGCATCCAAACGAGACTTGGAACGACGTGGCGGCGCCCGCGGACCACACCGTTCGCTTCATTGCGCCGGCGCCCGCCAATCCACCCATGCCAACCGTTCGGGTGCCAGTGCCGCCGCCGGTCGTGTCGCAGACGCCTGTTCCTGTAGCCCGTCCCGCTTTTGCGGCACCGGCTGTGGCGGTGGCCAACCGTCCGGCCTATGTGCCGTTCCTGCCATCCGCCCTGCCGCAGGCCAGCGTGCATACCTCCGCGCAGCTTTATCACCCGGCGGAGCGGGCGGCTGAAAACGCTGGGGCGCGGCCGCCACTGCCGCCACAGAGTGACCCGATCGTTGGGACGCAGGCGCGTGCATCGGCTGCTACATTTCCGTTGCCGCCTGCTGCCTCCGCGCCTGCCACGCCGCCGGCTGTGCAAGCTGCGTCGACCCCGCCTACGGCGTTTACTTTGATTGCACAACCGACAGTAGCGGCTCCAGTGGCGCCGGCCAGGGTTCCAACACCGCCGGTGGCAGCCGCGCCAAAGGGTGCAGCACCGGTCGTGATACCTTCGGCGGCGCAACCCGCCTATCGCCCGGCCCCGCCGCCCCGTGCGTCCCAATTGGCGGCCC
>JBBROR010000297.1:0-4192 GCA_038229175.1 Acetobacterales bacterium
ATGCGAACAAATCTGGAACAGATCCTGCCATGCTGACTCATATCCAGGTGCGCGGCGCGCGCGAGCACAACCTCAAGGGCGTCGATGTCGATCTGCCCAAGAACAGCCTGACCGTCATCACCGGCCTGTCGGGCAGCGGCAAATCCAGCCTCGCCTTCGATACCATCTATGCCGAAGGCCAGCGCCGCTATGTTGAATCGCTCAGCGCCTATGCGCGGCAGTTCCTCGAACTGATGTCGAAGCCCGATGTCGATCATATCGAGGGGCTTTCCCCCGCCATCAGCATCGAACAGAAAACGACATCGAAAAACCCGCGCTCCACGGTCGCCACCGTCACCGAAATCTATGATTACATGCGCCTGCTCTGGGCGCGTGTCGGCGTGCCCTACAGCCCCGCCACCGGCCTGCCAATTACCGCCCAGACCGTCAGCCAGATGGTCGACCGGCTGATGACGCTTCCCGAAGGCACCCGCCTTTTCCTGCTCGCCCCGATCGTGCGCGGCCGCAAGGGCGAATACCGCAAGGAACTGGCACAGCTGCAAAAGGACGGCTTCACCCGAGTCAAGATCGACGGTGAATTCCACGACATCGACGCGGCGCCGGCGCTCGACAAAAAATACAAGCACGACATCGACGTCGTCGTCGATCGCATCGTCATCAAGGCCGAAATCGAAAGCCGCCTCGCCGAAAGCTTCGAAACCGCGCTGAAACTCGCCGAAGGCCTCGCCATCGCCGAAATGGCCGACACGCTCGAAACCGGCGACTCCCCCGAACGCATCACCTTCTCCGAAAAATTCGCCTGCCCGGTATCGGGCTTCACCATCGCCGAAATCGAACCGCGGCTGTTTTCGTTCAACGCCCCGCAAGGCGCCTGCCCGGCCTGCGACGGCCTTGGGGAAAAAATGCTGTTCGACGCCGATCTGGTCGTCCCCAACCACGCGCTCAGCATCGAAAAGGGCGCCGTCATGCCCTGGGCCAAATCCAACCCGCCCAGCCCCTATTACATGCAGGTCCTCGGCAGCATCGCCCGCGCCTACAGCTTCAGCCTCAAGACGCCGTGGGCGGCCCTCCCCGCCGCCGCCCAGAACGCCATCCTCCACGGCACCGGCGGCAAGGCCATCGCGCTGCGCTTCGAAGACGGGCGCAAGGCATATGAAGTGCTCAAGCCCTTCGAAGGCGTCATCGCCAACCTCGAAAAGCGCCTGCGCGCCACCGAAAGCGCGTGGATGCGCGAGGAACTCAGCCGCTACCAATCCGCCGCCCCGTGCGAAACCTGCCACGGCGACCGGCTCAAACCCGAAGCGCTCGCGGTCAAGATCGCCGGCGAAACCATCGCCCAGGCCGTCCGCCGCCCGGTCAGCCAGGCCTTCGCCTGGGCCAAGGGACTCGCCGAAAAGCTCACCCCCAAACAGCGGACCATCGGCGAACGCATCCTCAAGGAAATCATCGAGCGCCTCGGCTTTCTCGACAATGTCGGCCTCGATTACCTCAATCTCGATCGCAAATCCGGCACCCTCAGCGGCGGCGAAAGCCAGCGCATCCGCCTCGCCAGCCAGATCGGCTCCGGCCTCTCGGGCGTCCTTTACGTGCTGGACGAGCCCTCAATCGGGCTGCACCAGCGCGACAACGACCGGCTCCTGGTAACCCTCCGCCGCCTCCGCGATCTCGGCAACACCGTGCTGGTGGTGGAGCATGATGAAGACGCCATCCGCAGCGCGGATTATATCGTCGACATGGGTCCGGGTGCCGGCGTCCATGGCGGCGAAGTCGTCGCGCGCGGCAGCCTGGCGGACATCCTCGCCACCCCCGGCAGCGTCACCGCCGATTACCTGTCGGGCCGCCGCGCCGTGCCGCTGCCCGCCAAACGCCGCAAGGGCAATGGCAAGAAACTCACCGTCACCAACGCCCGCGGCAATAATCTGCAGGGCATCACCGCCTCCCTGCCGCTCGGCACCTTCACCTGCATCACCGGCGTGTCGGGCAGCGGCAAATCCACCTTCACCATCGATACACTGTATGCCGCGGCCGCGCGGGAGCTCAACGGCGCCCGCCTCGTCATGGCCCCGCACGACGCTATCCAAGGGCTGCAACACCTCGACAAGGTGATCGACATCGATCAATCCCCCATCGGCCGCACCCCGCGCAGCAACCCCGCGACTTACACCGGCGCCTTCACCAACATCCGCGATTGGTTCGCCGGCCTGCCGGAAGCACAAGCGCGCGGCTACAAGCCCGGCCGGTTCAGCTTCAACGTCAAGGGCGGCCGCTGCGAGGCCTGCACCGGCGACGGCCTCATCAAGATCGAAATGCACTTTCTGCCCGATGTCTATGTCACCTGCGACGTCTGCCACGGCGCCCGCTACAATCGCGAAACGCTGGAGGTGAAGTTCAAGGGCCGCAGCATCGCCGATGTGCTCGACATGACGGTGGAGGATGGCGTCGAATTCTTCAAGGCGGTGCCCCCCATCCGCGACAAGCTCGCCATGCTCCACGAAGTCGGGCTCGGCTATGTCAAGATCGGCCAGCAGGCGACCACCCTCAGCGGCGGCGAAGCCCAGCGCGTCAAGCTGGCCAAGGAACTCGCCCGCCGCGCCACCGGCCAGACGCTGTATATTCTCGATGAACCCACCACCGGGCTGCATTTCGAAGACGTCCGCAAACTATTGGAAGTCCTCCACGCCCTTGTCGACCAGGGCAACACCGTCGTCGTCATCGAACACAACCTCGATGTCATCAAGACGGCCGACTGGATCCTCGACCTCGGCCCCGACGGCGGCGACAAGGGCGGCCAGATCGTGGCCCAGGGCACGCCGGACGTGATCGCAGCGTGCGCGGCGAGCCACACCGGGCATTATCTGAAGCCGCTGCTCATTCTCCCCTCTCCCGTTGACGCGAAGGCGTCGCCTACGGCTGCGAGAGAGGCCGACTCGCCCAAGGCGAGCGGGGTGAGGGGGAAGCGCAAGGTCGCGGCCGAATAAGTAGCCTAGCCCCCTCTCCCGCCTGCGGGAGAGGGGAGACGCGCACCAGCGCGCCGGGTGAGGGTGTCCCCCAGCCCCAAAACCAGAAAAAACGCCCTCACCCGGGCCGCCCCGCGACGACGGTCGCATCCGCTCCGGGCCGTCTCTCGCCTCTCCCGCAGGCGGTAGTGGGGGGTTTTTGCTGGCTTGACGCGCCCTCGCGCACAACCCGTTGCGCTTGTGCGAATGTCATGCTTGATACGACGCCATGGACCTGAACGACACGCGCAACCATCTCTTTTACGGCGACAATCTCGACGTATTACGTCGCAAGATACCAAGCGCCAGCGTCGATCTTTGCTACATCGACCCGCCGTTCAATTCCAAACGCAACTATTTCCAGATCTACAACAATCAAGGCAGCGAAGACCGGGCGCAGGCGCAGGCCTTTGTCGATACCTGGAACTGGGGCGACGAAGCCGTCGAAGGGATCGACTATATTCTCAGCATCGACCGGTTGAACCCGCACGCCGGCTATACGCGCTGGACCGAACAGACGGTCGAACTCATCCGCGGGCTGGAAAAGTGCTCGGGCGCGGCTCGCTGCTCGCCTATCTCGTCCACATGACGCTGCGGATTGTCGAAATCCACCGGGTGCTTAAGCCGACCGGAAGCTTCTATCTGCACTGCGACCCCACCGCGTCGCATTATCTCAAGCTGATAATGGATGCGATGTTTTGTGGGCAGGGTGGACTTTTTCAAAACGAAATCGTGTGGAAACGAACAGGTCACCACAGCCCCCGTTCCTCATTTGGTCCAGTTCACGACACAATCTTCTATTACACGAAATCGTTAGATTTTCAGTTTAATATAGTTAGAAAACCTTATATGAAGGGCCACGTTGAAACGCGCTATAAGTTGCAATCAGATGGCCGGTACAAGTTTAGTTCAGGTGGAAACGTTTTAACAGGGGCGGGCTGGACGGCGGGTCCCTCGGGCGAAGTTTGGCGCCGCTTTGATCCCAAACGAACCAATCGACATTGGGCTATTCCATCATTTTACGACGAGTTCATGTCCGCCGAGTATCAGCAACTCAATTCGCTGCAAAAGCTTGATGCCCTTTATAATCACGGCCTAGTGGAAGACGATGGAAAATCTGCATGGCCGATCATGGTACGCTATCTTGACGAACGTGACGGAACCGCGATCAACGACGTTTGGGCTTATCAAGCTTA
>JBBROR010000298.1:0-4191 GCA_038229175.1 Acetobacterales bacterium
GCCGCCAATCCGGCCGGATCGAGCGCGTCCCACCCACGTGTGGCGCGGAGGAACTCGATCAACGCGGCCTGTTCGGAGCAGGCTTCGGCTTCGTTCTTCGGGTGCCACATGACAATCCTTCGGTGGGGGCCTTGATCCCAGATGAAACGGGGTCTATATCGCCGCCTCCCTTGATGCGGGAGAGCGGCCTTCCCCGAGCGAAGGTAGCATGTGGCGATGTGGGGCTGTAGCTCAGTTGGGAGAGCGCCTGAATGGCATTCAGGAGGTCAGCGGTTCGATCCCGCTCAGCTCCACCACCGCGCCCATTTTCTTTTCTGTTTGCGACCATGGCTTCGGCATTGCTGCCACCAGTTCTGCGCTCCGCGTTGTTGGCCGCCTTCCTGGGGGCATCGCCATTGAAAGTATCGATCATGCGTTTTTTTGCCATTCCGCTGGTTCTGGTAATGGCCGCCCCGGCATTCGCGCAGGCGCCCGCCATGTCGGTGCAGAACGCCTGGGCGCGGGCCACCACCAGCAGCCAGAAGGTGGGCGGCGTGTTCCTGACCATTACGGATACCGGCGGGCCGGACAGGCTGATCTCAGTCAGCAGCCCCATTGCCGACACGCTCGCGTTGCACGAGACGGTGCGTGAGGGTGATGTGATGAAGATGCGGCCGGTGCCGGCGCTGCCGCTGGCGGCCGGGCAGACGGTGGAGTTCAAACCGGGTAGCTATCACCTGATGGCGATGGGCCTGAAGCAGCAGTTGAAGCCCGGGGCCACCTTTCCCGTCACACTGACTTTCGAGAAAGCGCCGCCGGTGACGGTGACGGCAACCGTTGGGAGCGCCGGTGCGTCAGGCCCCGCCGTGGAACATGGGGCAATGGATCATGGGGCGATGCACAAGATGCCGTAGGGTCTCAGCCGGCGGCTGAAGACCAGATTGGCTCCTTGAGCCTTGCCACGAAGGCTGCGTGGGCTGCCAGCGTGGCCTCGTCCACAAGGATGGGATGCGGTGTGCGGGGGCCGGCCAGCTTGTACTGCATCACCGGCAGGGCGTTCTGGTCGTTATCTGCCAGGCCCAGGCCACGTTGGCGGCCGCCGGTGAGCTCGACATAGACCTCGGCCAGCAGTTTGCAGTCGAGCAGCGCGTTGTGGGTGCTGCGGGTCGACAGGTCGATATCAAAGCGCCGGCAGAGCGCGTCCAGGCTGTTGGGCATGCCTGGGAAGCGGGTTTTGGCCAATGCCAACGTGTCGATCATGCGGGCGCGGTCAAGCTTCGGTAAGCCGATGCGGGCGAATTCGGCGTCCATGAAGCCGAAGTCGAAATTGGCGTTGTGGGCGATCAGCCGGGCGTCGCCGATAAAATCCAGGATGTCCTGGGCGACGGCGGCGAAGAGCGGCTTGCCTTCGAGATCGCTGATCAGGATGCCATGGATGCGCGAGGCTTCCGTGGGAATATCGCGCTCGGGATGGATGAGGCGGTGAAAATGGCGGTCGGTCGGCAGATCGTTGATCAGCTCGATCGCGGCGAATTCGATGACACGGTCGCCGGTCAGCGGGTCCAGCCCGGTGGTCTCTGTGTCGAACAGCACGGAGCGTTCGGTGCCGAAGGATGGCGTGTCCAGGCTCATTCCATACTCTCCTGGCCGCGATGGTGGCGCGCGGCACAGTTTTGTTGATATCACCATTTCGGTGCAGGCGCAGACACGCCACGACACAATGCTGGTGCTTCGATAGCGGGCGAGGGGTGCGACACGCTGGCATCGATGCCTATTGCGCTGCGGCGGGTGGCAAGCTGTTTGTCGTCCGAAGCCAGGATCTGATCCGCTTGAGCCTGCTGCTCAGCATGGCGGAATTCATTCTCCGGTGGCGTCACTGCTGTCCTATTGCCCGCTGTTGAGGCTCAAGATATAGCGCCGAAGCTGGCGCAGCGCGTGATGGCGGGACAGGCCGGTCTGGATCACCCGGTCGGCCCTACGGCGCTTTTCGAGATCTGGCGTCTGGCGGGCGATGATGGCGGCGATCTGCGCCGGGTCCATCTTGCGGCGCCGGCCGACGCGCTGCATCTGCACGGCAGGGGGTGCTGAGACCACCACAACCTCGTCAACCCGACCCTCGCCGTGGGTTTCGAACAGCAATGGAATGTCCAGCACGGCGGCACGGGCGCCGGACGCGCGGGCGCGCGCGATGAAGCGGCGTTCCATGCGGCGCACCATTGGATGGAGGATGGTTTCGAGGGTTTTCAGCGCCGTGGGGTTGCTCAGCACCTGCTGGCGCAAAGCGACGCGGTTCAACACGCCCTGCACGACGGTGCCGGGGAACGCCGCTTCGATGGCCGGCAGCGCGCGCCCGTTTGGCGACTGAAGCGTGTGCACTGCGGCATCGGCATCGAATACCGGGATATGGGCGCGGCGGAAGGCGGCGGCGGCGGTGGATTTGCCCATGCCGATGCCGCCGGTGAGTCCGATGATCTTCATGGCGGCAAAAGCACGGTTCGATCTTTCCATACATCTCCGGAACCGACGCAGGTGCACGCGCCATCCGAAGGCTAGACGGAGGGCGGGTCATGTCAATGCAGACAGCCCGTGGTGCTGCTGTTTCAGCCCCGCTTCGTTGCCAGTTGCAGGTGGGCCGGCATACGGTGAGCCAGACAATGGAGCCTGCCATGACCGCATATCTGATCGCCAATGTAACCGTCACCGACCCCGAAGCCTTTGCCACCTACGGAGCGCAGGTTCCGGCGGTGATCGCCCGCTTTGGCGGCCGCTACCTGGTGCGCGGCGGCAAGGTTGAGATCAAGGAAGGCGAGCCGGGGCTGAAGCGCGTTGTGGTGGTGGAGTTCCCGTCGATGCAGGCGGCGCAGGATTTCTATCATAGCGTGGACTACGCGCCGCTGATTGAACTGCGTGGCAGCGCCACGGTGGGGTCCCTGGCGCTGGTCGAAGGGTATGGCGGCTGATGGCATCGCTGCATGGGCAGGCGTCGTTGACCGTCTGTGTTTGGGGATTTTGATGACCGATCTTGCCGTGCGGCTTGATGCCGCCGTTCGTCTGGCGACCGAGGCGGGGCAGTTGGCGTTGCGCATGCGTCCGGCGCCGGGTGCTGCGACCGCGAAGCTCAAGGGTGTGCAGGATTGGCTGACCGACGCCGATGGCGCCGTCGAGGCATTTCTGGCGGGCGAGCTGGCGAGGCTGTTCCCCGAAGACGGCTTTCAGGGCGAGGAGACCGGCATGGGGCGGCCGGGCGCGGCCACGTGGGTGGTGGACCCGATCGACGGCACGTCCAACTTCGCGCGTGGCGGCACCCGTTGGTGCGTGTCATTGGGACTGATCGAGAATGGCGAGGCGGTGGTGGGCGTGCTGGTGGCGCCGGCCTTGGGCGAGGTGTTCGCCGCGCGCCGTGGCCATGGCGCCACGCTGAATGGCACGCCGATTCACGCCGCTGCCACGGCTGATGCGCGGCGCGGGATGATCGAGGTGGGCTGGTCGCCGCGCCGGCCGGACAGTGTGTATCAGGCGGTCGTGGCGCATTTCATGGCGGCGGGTGCCATGGTGCGGTCTGGCGGGTCCGGCGCGATGGGGTTGGCCGATGTGGCGGCGGGGCGGATCGACGGCTATGTCGAAGCGCATATCAATCTTTGGGATGTGGCTGCGGCGCTTTGCATTCTTGCGGAATCCGGTGCCACGGTGTCGCCATTCCTGGCAGGCCCAGGCCCGACCGGCGGCGATGCGATCCTTGCCGCGGCACCGGGGCTGTGGCCGCTGCTGGCCGAAACACGGGCTCTGTTTCTTTAGAACGCTGCAACCCCCAGACGCCATCAGATGATTTCAGCAATGACCACGCGCCGGATGACGGTGGCGATCGGCTTCACGCAGACCCTTGCCTGGGCCACAACCTTCTATGTGCCTGCCACCATGGTAGGGGTGGCATCGGCGGATCTTGGCGTGTCCCCGACCATTCTGCTCGGCGGGTTTTCGTTGGCCCTGCTCGTCACCGGGCTGCTGTCGCCCTGGGTTGGACGGCGGATCGACAGGCTCGGCGGTCGTGGTGTTTTGGCGATGTCCAGCGTTGTGACAGCGTTGGGGCTGTGCCTGATGGCCGCGGTGCCGCATGTGATCGCCTGGTACGCCGCCTGGATGGTGGTGGGCGTCGGGATGGCGATGGGACTGTACGATGCGGCGTTCGGCACCATTGGCCGGCTGATGGGGGCC
>JBBROR010000299.1:0-4186 GCA_038229175.1 Acetobacterales bacterium
CACACACCGGCGCGGGCCGCGGTGTCGATGATGGTCTGCACGGCCGGGATGGTGACCTCGCCGCCCTCAAGCCCGAACCGCTTGGTGCCAACGAAGCGCTTCTGGCAGAATGCCTCCAGCCCTTCGGCGTCGGTCAGTTGCTGCAGGATGGTCTTTTTGGTGGCGGCATCGAACGCGGTGGCCCATGGCGCGCCTTCGACGCGGCGCTGAATCCAGGATTTCTGATCGGGGTCCTGGATGTGCATGAACTCCACGCCGATCGGCCCGCAATAGGTCTGGCGCAGCGTTTTCAAAATCTGCCGTGGTGTCGCGGTTTCGAAGCCGAGCACGTGATCGAGGAAGATCGACCGATCCATGTCGGCGTCGGTGAAGCCGTAGGTGGCCGGGTCGAGCTCGGCATGCGGCTTCGGCTTTTGCAGGCCAAGTGGGTCGAGCTGCGCTTCGAGATGGCCGCGAACCCGGTAGGTGCGCACCATCATCAGGGCGCGCAAGCTGTCCTTGGTGGCGGCGCGGATGTCGACCGCGGCGGCGGCAGGGGCGGCGGATGGGAGTGGCTTTCCTCCCTTGACCGCGGCGGGCTTGGCGGGTTCAGGCTCACCGACATCGAACCGGCGCGGGGCCCAGGAGGCGCCTGCGCTGTCGGTCAGTACGCCTTTGGCGTCATCGCCAAGGCTTTCGAACAATTCAGAGAAGCTGCCATCAACGCTGGCGGGGCTGGCGACCCATTTGGCATAGAGATCGGCGAGATAGGCCAGATTTCCGCCATTGAACGCGGTCGCGAGAATATCTACGCCAGCCATCTGGTGTTTCCTCTTTCAGTCGGAACGCCCAGGGACGGACGTGTTGGCGAACCGATTTCCGCCTCTATAGCCCGAATTGGTTATTCAAACCGCGCGCTGCGAGGATCACAGGAATGCTCCCGCCGCATGGGCATGCGGCGGGAGGGACGGCGTGTCAGTTGTGGATGGCCTTCAACATGGTCGAACCCAGCGCCGCAGGGCTGTCAGCCACGAAAATGCCGGCCTTGCGCATGGCTTCGAACTTCGCCTCCGCGGTGTCGAGACCGCCTGAGATCACCGCGCCGGCATGGCCCATCCTGCGGCCGGGAGGGGCGGTGGCGCCGGCGATGAAGCCCACAACCGGCTTGGTGGTCTTGGACGCCTTGATGAACTCGGCGGCGTCGATCTCGGACTGCCCGCCGATCTCGCCGATCATGATGATCATCTCGGTCTCGGCGTCGGCCAGGAACATCTCCAGCACCTCGATGAAGTCGGTGCCCTTCACCGGATCGCCGCCGATGCCGACGCAGGTTGACTGGCCCAGCCCGGCCGCCGTGGTCTGGGCGACCGCCTCATAGGTCAGCGTGCCCGAGCGGGACACGATGCCGACCTTGCCGCGGCGATGGATGTGGCCCGGCATGATGCCGATCTTGCACTCATCGGGTGTGATCACGCCCGGGCAGTTCGGCCCGATCAGGCGCGACTTGCTGCCGGACAGCGCCCGCTTCACGCGCACCATGTCCAGCACCGGAATGCCCTCGGTGATGCAGATGATCAGCGGCAGCTCGGCGTCGATCGCCTCCAGGATGGCGTCGGCGGCGAATGGCGGTGGCACGTAGATCACCGAGGCATTCGCCTGGGTCTGTGTCACGCACGCATAAACGGTGTCGAACACCGGCAGGTTGAGGTGCTTCATGCCGCCCTTGCCGGGGGTGACGCCACCGACATAGTTCGACCCATAGGCGATGCCCTGTTCGGCGTGAAAAGTCCCCTGCGCACCCGTGAAACCCTGGGTCATGACGCGGGTGTGGCGATTGACGAGGATGGACATTATGCGGCTTCCTTCACGGCGCGAACGATCTTTTCCGCGGCGTCGGCGAGGTTGTCGGCCGAGATGATCGGCAGGCCCGAATTGGCCATGATCTCTTTGCCAAGGGCGACATTGGTGCCTTCGAGGCGCACCACCAGCGGCACGTTCAACGACACTTCGCGCGCCGCGGCGACCACCCCCTCGGCGATCACGTCGCAGCGCATGATGCCGCCGAAGATGTTGACCAGGATTCCTTCGACGTTCGGATCGGACAGGATGATCTTGAACGCAGCCGCCACCCGCTCCTTCGTCGCACCACCGCCCACGTCGAGGAAGTTGGCCGGGCTGGAGCCATAAAGCTTGATGATGTCCATCGTGGCCATCGCCAGGCCCGCGCCGTTCACCATGCAGCCGATAACGCCGTCGAGTGCGACGTAGTTGAGCATGTATTTGGCGGCTTCGAGTTCTTTCGGATCTTCTTCCGCCTCGTCGCGCAACGCCTCGATGTCGGGGTGGCGATACAGCGCGTTATCGTCGAACGACACCTTGGCATCCAGCGCCACGATGTCGCCGGCGCCGGTCACGACCAGCGGGTTGATCTCGACGATGGCGCAGTCGAGCGCCACGAACGCCTTGTACATCGCCTCGACAAACTTGGTGAACGTGCCGATCTGCTTGCCTTGAAGGCCCAGGGCGAACGCCAGGCGGCGGCCATGGAACGGCGAGATGCCCGAAGCCGGGTCAACCGCCACGCGCAGGATCTTCTCGGGGTGATGCTCGGCCACCTCCTCGATCTCCATGCCGCCTTCGGTGGACGCCATGATGGTCACGCGCGAAGTGGCGCGGTCGATCAGCAGCGACAGATACAGCTCGCGCTTGATGTCGCAGCCGGCTTCCACATAGACGCGGTTGACGATTTTGCCGGCAGGGCCGGTCTGCTTGGTGATCAGCGTCTTGCCGATCATTGCCTCGGCGGCCTCGCGGACCTCCGCGATCGACTTGGCGATGCGAACGCCGCCCTTGCCGAGTGGGTCGCCTTCGAACTTGCCGGCACCGCGGCCACCGGCGTGGATCTGGGATTTCACCACATAGACGGGGCCAGGCAGCCTTTTCGCTGCTTCGGCGGCTTCATCCGGCGTCCAGGCCACGTGGCCTTCGAGCACGGTGACGCCGAACTTCTTGAGCAGTTCCTTGCCCTGGTATTCATGAATGTTCATGCGCTGCGTCCTGCCAGTGAAATGCGATTATTTTTCAGTGACCAGCAGGCCGCTGAAAATAAAGAGGTGATGCCGCCCGAATTCGACTTCGAATTTCGGTGTATCACACACCCAACTTTTTGAAGGCTGCGATGAGGTCCTTCACGGCGTTGCAGGATTTGTCGAACATGGCCTTCTCCTCGGGGAGGAATTCCACTTCGATGATCTTCTCCACGCCGTTGGCCCCAATCACGGCGGGCACGCCAACATACATGTCGTGCAGGCCGTATTCGCCGTTCAACTGCACGGCACAGGGCAGGACCCGGCGCTTGTCGAGCAGGTAGGCTTCGGCCATGGCGATGGCAGACGCGGCCGGCGCGTAGAACGCCGAGCCCTTCTCCAGCAATTTCACGATTTCGCCGCCGCCGTTGGCGGTGCGGGCGCAGATGGCGTCGATCCGCTCTTGGGTGGTCCAGCCCATCTTGACCAGGTCGGGCACGGGAATGCCCGCGACAGTCGAATAGCGCGTGATGGGCACCATCGTGTCGCCGTGGCCGCCGAGCACGAAGGCCGTCACGTCCTCGACGGAGACGTTGAACTCCTGGGCGAGGAACAGCTGGAACCGGCTGCTGTCGAGCACGCCGGCCATGCCCACCACTTTTTTCGCAGGCAGTCCGGAACGCTGCTGCATCACCCAGACCATCACATCGAGAGGATTGGTGATGACGATAACGAAGGCATCGGGGCAATGCGCCTTGATGCCCTCGGCAACCTGGGCGATGACGCCCGCATTCTTGGTCAGCAGATCGTCGCGGCTCATGCCGGGCATGCGGGGGAAGCCGGCGGTGACAATCACCACGTCCGCGCCTGCGATGTCGGCGTAGTCGCCGGTTCCCTTCATGGCGCTGTCGAAGCCGTCCACCGGGCCGGACTGCATGATGTCGAGCGCCTTGCCCGATGCCACGCCCGGAAACACGTCAAACATCACAACGTCGCCGAGCTGCTTCAGCCCGATGAGGTTGGCAAGCGTGCCGCCGATATTGCCGGCGCCGATGAGGGCGATCTTGTTGCGAGCCATACAAGGGTGTCCTTGCCGGGGGACGGGGAACGCGTCTGGAGAGACGGTGCCTGCCAGACACCCGGGCCGCCCGGTAGGCGCGTGGTGGTAGCCCATCATCGCA
>JBBROR010000300.1:0-4171 GCA_038229175.1 Acetobacterales bacterium
CCAGCCCGACTACGTCACCACCGGCAAGGACACCTACAACCAGAAGAACGTCGACAAGGCCCGCAAGCTTCTGGCGGAGGCGGGCTACAAGGGGCAGCCGATCGTGCTGCTGACCAACAAGGACTATACTTCCATGTACAATGCCGCCCTGGTGGTGCAGGAGCAGTTGAAGGCCATCGGTATGAATGCCGAGCTGAAGGTGGTGGATTGGCCGACCTCGGTGCAGATGAGCCAGAAGGCCGATAGCGGCTGGAACATCTTCTTCAGCGGTTGGGGCACACAACCGGCCTTGGGTGCGCTGGCCACGATGGCGTTCCTGGCCCCGCCGGGCGCCCAGTATCGGCCGAAAGACGGCCGCGACGATCCGGACGTGCTGGCTGCCTGGAACGACATGAGCAACCTGCCCACCAAGGATGAGCGCAAGGCAGCCTTTGGCAAGATGCAGCAGGTGATTCTTGAGCGCGCCTATGTATTTCCGTTCGGCTCGCTGACGAAGGTGCAGGCCAGCCGCGCCAATGTTGCCGGGTTTGTGCCGTTTCGCATTCCGCGCATGTCGAATGTCTGGTTCACCAACTAGGGGTGCTTCGCCTTTTTTTCATTCGCCTGGCTGGAGCGGTGCCGGTTCTGTTGATGGTCAGCGTCATCAGTTTCGGCCTGATGCGCCTGATCCCCGGTGATCCGTCGGCCGCGATCGCGGGCCTGTCCGCCACGCCGCAAATGGTGGCGCAGATCCGCGAGCAGCTGGGGCTGGACCAGCCGCTTTTGACGCAGGCGCTGCATTGGTATGGCGGGCTGCTGCATGGCGATCTCGGCCGCAGCATTCTGCTGGGCCAAAGCGTGTTCTGGTCCACCATGCAGCGCCTTCCCGTCACGATGGCGCTGTCGGCCTATGCGTTGGTGATCACGCTGGTGGTGGGGATCGGCGCCGGTGTGCTGGCGGCGCTGCGGCAGAATACCTGGGTGGACCAGGCGGCGATGATGGTGGCGATGCTGGGCATTTCGGTGCCGAACTTCTTTCTGGGGCTGCTGTTCATCATCTGGTTCGCCGTGGGTCTTGGCTGGCTGCCCACCGGTGGATATATCGCCTTCACCGACGATCCCTGGGGCTGGTTTCGCACCAGCACGATGCCTGCGGTGTCGTTGGCATTGCTCAATATCGGTCTGCTCGCCCGCGTGACGCGCAGCACGATGCTGGAGGTGTTGCGGCAGGACTATGTGCGCACCGCCCGCGCCAAGGGGCTGCCGCGCCATCTGGTGGTGGGCAAGCACGCGCTGGCCAACGCGATGATCCCTATAACCACGGTGGTGGGCATCATTGTCAGCCTGTTGGTGTCTGGCTCGGTGGTGACAGAGACGTTGTTCAGCATTCCGGGGATTGGGCAGTTGCTGACCTCCGCGGTTCTGGGGCGCGACTATCCGATGGTGCAGGGCGGTCTGCTGTTGGTGACCGCCATGCTGGTGTTGGTCAATCTTGGTGTCGATATGCTCTACGCGGTGCTTGATCCTCGGATCCGCTATGAGCGATAGTCCGGCGCGCGCCACTTTGCGACGCCTGATGAAGCATCGGCTGTTCGTGACGGGGCTTGCGCTGTTCGCCGTTATTTTGACGCTTGCGGCTCTGGCACCCTGGATCACCACGGCCGACCCGACCAAGCTCAGCATTCGCGCGAAGTTCAAGCCACCATCGGTGGATTTCGTGTTCGGCACCGATAATCTTGGCCGCAGCCTGTGGTCCCGCGCTGTCTGGGGCGCGCGGCTGTCGGTGGAAATTGGTGTGGCCGTGGTGGTGCTGAACGCCATATTCGGCACGCTGGTGGGGGCACTTGCCGGCTACTTCCGAAGGCTCGACGGCCCGCTGATGCGCGTCAACGATGCGTTGATGGCGTTTCCGGCCATTCTGCTGGCGATCGGCATCACCGCTGTGCTGGGCCCCAGCACCGAGAACGTTATTCTGGCACTCGCCATCGTCTATATCCCGCGCACCGCCCGCATTGTCCGGGGCTCGGTGCTGGTGCTGCGCGAAATGGAATACGTGCAGGCCGCTGTCGCCGCCGGCGCCGGGCATTTTCGCATCCTGCGCACGCATGTGATCCCGAACGCGCTGGCGCCGCTGATCGTGCAGCTCAGCTTCCTTTTCGCCTACGCGGTGCTGACGGAGGCGACCCTGTCGTTCCTCGGCCTCGGCGCCGTCCCGCCGACGCCGACCTGGGGCAACATCATGTCCGAAGGCCGGCAATACATGATCGAGGCGCCGTGGATCATCAGCATCCCCGGCGTGCTGCTGATGGTGACGGTGATGGGCCTGAACCTGCTGGGCGACGGGCTGCGCGATGTGTTGGACCCGCGCCTGCGGTTGCAGCCATGAGCCTGCTGTCCGTCGAGAACCTGACGGTGGCGTTTCGCACCGAAACCGGCGAGGCGACGGCCATCGAGGATATTTCATTCGCGCTGGCGCCCGGCGAAATTTTGGGCGTGGTGGGCGAAAGCGGCAGCGGCAAGAGCGTGACCGCGCTCAGCGTGATGGGATTGCTGCCGGAGCCGGCGTCGCGCGTGGTGGCAGGCCGCGTGGTGTTCGAGGGCCAGGTGCTGACCGGCATGGGCGAGCATCGCCTCCGCCGCATCCGCGGGCCCGGCATCGGCATGGTGTTCCAGGAGCCGATGACCAGCCTCAACCCGGTATTTTCCATCGGCGAGCAGATCACCGAGACCTTGGAGGCGCATGGCGAGCGGGATCGGCGCAAGCGGCGCGATCTTGCGGTGGAAATGCTCGAACGCGTCGGTATCGCCTCCGCCTCGCGCCGCCTGGGCGACTACCCGCACCAGCTCAGCGGCGGCCAGCGCCAGCGAGTGATGATCGCCATGGCGCTGGCCTGCCGCCCCCGCCTTTTGATCGCGGATGAGCCGACAACGGCGCTCGACGTCACAATCCAGGCCGGCATCCTCGACCTGGTGTTGGACCTGCGCGACCAGTTTGGCATGGCGGTTTTGTTGATCACCCACAACATGGGCGTCATCGCCGAGGTCGCCGACCGCGTGGCCGTGATGTATGCCGGCCGCATTGTCGAGCAATCACCGGTCGAACAGATGTTCGAAGCCCCCGCGCATCCCTACACCCGCGCCCTTCTCGGATGTGTGCCAACGCTGGACGATGACCGGCTGCGCCTGGAGGCAATTCCCGGCGGCCTGCCTGATCCGCGCAACCGCCCGCCAGGCTGTCGCTTTGCCCCGCGCTGCGGCCTGCGTATTGAAGCGTGCGAAGCCGCAATCCCGCCGCTGCTGCCGCTCGGCCCCGCCCACCTGGCCGCCTGCATCCGGGCCGATGCATGACGGCGCTGGTCGATGTTCGGGGCCTGGTCAAGCACTACGAGATTGGGGGCGGCGGCCTGTTCGGCCTCGGCGCGAAGCCTTTGCTCAAAGCGGTGGACGGTGTTTCGCTGTCGATCAATGCCGGTGAGACGCTTGGCCTCGTCGGCGAAAGCGGCTGCGGCAAAAGCACTCTGGGCCGCCTTTTGATCCGCCTGTTGCCGCCCACCTCTGGCGCGGTGATCTTCGAGGGCCAAGACCTGACAGCCCTTGATGGCGCCGAGCTGAAGCAGGTCCGTCGCGCCATGGGCGTGGTGTTTCAGGACCCGTTCGGCGCACTCGACCCGCGCATGACCGTGGACGCGATCGTGCGCGAGCCGCTGCTGATCCACGGCGAGAACACCGATCAAAAAAACACTGGTGAAAAGAACACCGGGCCTGGCCGGGTGGCGGCAATGCTCGAACGCGTGGGCCTGCCCGCGTCGGCAGCACGCCGCTACCCTCACGAGTTCAGCGGCGGCCAGCGCCAGCGCATCGGCATCGCGCGGGCACTCATTCTGGAGCCGCGTTTTCTCGTGTGCGACGAGCCGGTCTCGGCACTCGATGTCTCGGTGCAGGCCGGCATCGTCAACCTGCTGCAGGATCTGCAGGCCCAACTCGGCGTGGCCATGCTGTTCATCGCCCACGATCTCGGCGTGGTTCGCCATATCAGCGACCGCGTGGCGGTGATGTATCTCGGCCGTGTGGTGGAGCAGGCGGACAAACGCACGCTCTACGCCCGCCCGATGCACCCCTACACCCAGGCGCTGATCGCCTCCGTGCCCGCTCTGTCGCCCATCGGGCGGGCAGAACGTCGTGCCCGCCGCAG
>JBBROR010000301.1:0-4166 GCA_038229175.1 Acetobacterales bacterium
CGCGCTTCGTGGTGCGGTTGCCGAAGGGATAGGCGCTTTACCCAAACGCTTTGGGATCGGTGTTCGACCCGCAGACCAGCACACCCACTTGGGCACCTTCTGGCGGCACCCAGGCGCCCGAAAGCAATGCCGCCAAGGCCGTGGCGCCGCCGGCTTCGGTGATCAGGCGAAGCCTGTCCCATAACAGGCGCTGCGCTGCCACGATCGCCGCGTCGCTGACCAGCACGGCTTGCGACACGAAGCTGCGCGCCAGCGGGAACATCTCGCGCCCGACCTGGCGGGCACCGAGTGCATCCGCCGCCACGCCACCCACCGGCGACGGCACCGGCTCGCCCGCCGCCAGCGCATCGTGCAACGAGGGGCAACCCTCCGGCTCGACCGAGATCAGCCCCACCCGCCCAGCATACCAGGCGGCCATGCCGCCGATCAGGCCACCGCCGCCGGTCGCCACCAGAACATGGGTCAGTCCCGTCGCGTCCGCCTCGAACTCGCGCGCCACGGTGCCTTGGCCCGCGAGCACCGCCGGGTGGTCATAGGCGTGGATTTCCAGCGCGCCGGTTTCCGCCTGGCGCAGCCGGCTGGCTTCCAGCGCTTCGGCGTAGGTGGCGCCGCCCTGCACCAGCACGGCGCCGAGGCTTTCAATCCGCGCCCGCTTGGCCGCCGAGGCAAGCTCGGGCACATAAATCTCCGCGCGCAGGCCCAGCGCACGCGCCACATAGGCCACGGCCGCGCCATGGTTGCCGCCAGACGCCGCGATCACGCCGCTTGGCGGCACGTCCGGTGCGGACAGGATGCGGTTGAACGCGCCCCGGGGTTTGAAGCTGCCGGCGTGCTGCAGCTGCTCCAGCTTCAAGGTGACAGGAAAGCCCAGGCCAAGCTCGTCCGGACCCAACCGAAGAACCGGCGTGTGGCGAATTCTGCCTTCGATCAGGCGGGCGGCGGTCTCGATGTCGGAGGATGTGATCATAACTGCGATTAGGCGGGATCAGCCCCGCTGCGCAAGCGGCCAACAAGGCCCTTTCCTTGAACCTCGCAACGCCCCATGTTCCCGTCCCATGCAGGTTCATGCAAGCTGTGTCTGCCGTGACGGCGCCGGCGTCTTGCTGCTGGGCCCATCCGGCTGTGGAAAATCCGATCTGGTTCTGCGTCTTTTGGAGTGCGGCTTCGTGTTGGTGGCCGATGACAGGGTTGATATTGCCGACGGTATCGCCTCCGCCCCCGAGCCTCTCGCGGGGCTGCTGGAGGTTCGCGGCCTCGGCATCCTTAAATTGTCCCACGTGAAACAATCGCGCCTGGCGCTGGCGGTGTTGCTGTCCGGCGCCGGAGAGCGGCTTCCGGAGCCCAGCCGCCACGCAACGCTCAATCTGCCTTTGGTGACAATCGATGCACGGGCCGCGTCCGCCACGGCGCGCGTCAGCCGAGCGCTGGACTGCGCATTGGGCCGAACGGCGCAGATCGCCGGGGCATTTGTGACATGAACCCTAGCGGAGCCTTTGCGATATGAAACGCCAGCCGGTTGTGCTGGTCAGTGGCCTGTCAGGTGCCGGCAAGGCGTCGGTCCTGCGCGCGTTGGAAGATCTGGGCTTCGAGGCGATCGACAACCCGCCGCTGACCATCATTGAGGAACTGGTGGCGCGCGCCGAGGCCGGCGGCACCAAGAAGATCGCGGTCGGCGTGGACGCGCGGTCGCGGGGCTTCAACGCAGAGGCGGTTCTGGCAACGCTGGGGCGCCTGCGCGCCAACCCAGAACTGCGGACAGAGCTGATCTACACCTGGGCGGAGGAGCCCGTGCTGCTGCGGCGCTACACCGAAACGCGCCGGCGGCATCCGCTTTCGCCCAATGGCCGGGTGGCGGACGGCATCGCCGCCGAGCAAAGCCTGACGGCACCGCTGCACGAGGCGGCCGATCTGGTGATCGACACATCCGAACTCCCGCTGGCGGCATTGCGTCAGATCGTGGAGCGTCGCTATGGCAGCGCTGAGGATGACACGTCGCAGCCCGCCTTGGGCCTGTCGGTGTCGCTGGTGTCGTTCGCCTTTCCCTCGGGATTGCCGCGTGAGGCGGATGTGGTGATGGACGCCCGCTTCCTGCGCAACCCACATTACGATACGACGTTGAAACCCATGACGGGCCTTGACCCCGAGGTGGGTGCCTATATCGAGGCCGACCCTGATTTTGCAGAATTTTTTGATCGCCTGAGCGGAATGATCGGACTGCTCTTGCCGCGCTTCCTGCAAGAGGGCAAGAAGTACGTCACGATAGCCATCGGATGCACTGGTGGGCGACACCGATCCGTCCACATTGTCGGAAAATTGGCGGCAACCCTTACCCAAGCAGGCTGGCGCGTGACAATCACCCATCGCGAACTGGCCCGTGAAGGCATTCACGGGCGAAAACCTGACTTGGAAACCCATTCTCATGGAGCCAAGGCGGCCCACGATGGCGCCGAACTGGCCCATGCCTTGAAAGCCACGCAATGATCGGGCTCGTGCTCGTCACCCACGGCCGTCTGGCCGAGGAACTCCGCTCCGCGATGGAGCATGTTGTGGGAACCCAGCGAAACGTCTGCACCGTCTGCATCGGCCCCGATGACGACATCGAAGGCCGCCGCGCCGAAATCGGCCGCTGCATCGGGCAGGTCGACACCGGGGACGGCGTGGTGCTGCTCACGGATATGTTCGGCGGCACCCCCAGCAACCTGGCCATCTCGCAGATGGACCGCGCCGGGGTGGAGGTGATCGCCGGCGTGAACCTTCCCATGCTGGTGAAATTGGCCAAGGTCCGGTCCGCCCAGCCGCTTGCCGAAGTGGTCGACTGCGCCCAGAACGCCGGCCGGAAATACATCGCCGCTGCCTCCCATGTGCTGCCGCACGCCAAGACCAACGGGTCGTGTGGGTGAGCAACGACAGCTCGGACCTGCCTGATACACTTGGCGTTACCGTCATCAGCCGCCGCCTGACGATCTGCAACCGCCGCGGCCTGCACGCCCGCGCGGCAGCCAAGTTCGTCACCCTGGCCGAGCGCTTCGGTGCCTCGGTGGATGTGGTAAAGGACGGGCAGGACGTGTCCGCCCGTTCCATCATGGGCCTGATGATGCTGGGCGCCGGCATGGGCAGCGAAATCGAGCTGCGGGCCGACGGATGGGACGCCAAGGAGGCGCTGGACGCCCTGTCCGCCCTGGTTGAAGCCGGCTTTGATGAACGCGACTGACGGCCCGAAACCACCCCGCAAAACGCCGGTCAAGGTCGCTCGGCCAGAGCGTCGGCTGATCGGTATTCCAGTGTCCGCCGGAATCGCCATCGGGCCGGTGTTCGGCTCGCACGAGGCGCCGACGATTGTGACGCGTCACAAAATCCAGGCGGCGGACACCCAGGCGGAAACCGCCAGGCTGGACGCGGCGATCGCGCAATCCCGCAAGCAACTGCTGAAATTACGCGCGCGGCTGGGCAATCTTCCCGAAGACAGCCAGGCCGAAATCGCGCCGCTGCTGGACGCCTATCTGCAGATGATCGGCCCGTCGCGCCTGGTGCGCGGTGCAAGGCGGCGCATCGGCGAAACGCTGGTGTCCGCCGAAACCGCCGTGATGGACGAAACGGACGCCATCACGTCAGCGATCATGGCAATGCCCGCCGATGACGACGCCTCCGGCCGCAAACGCCGCGCCGACGAGGTGCGCGAGGTTGGGCGGCGGCTGGTGCGAAACCTGACGCACGCACCGTTCCGCAGCTTCTCCGGGCTGCCCGAAGGCGCCGTGCTGGTCTGCGAAAGCCTCCGCCCCGCCGATGCGGCACTGCTCGATCCGTCGCGGCTGGCGGGCGTTGCAACCGACGAAGGCGGCTCGGACGGCCACACCGCGATCATGCTGCGCGCCCTCGGTGTGCCGGCCGTGCTCGGCGTGGCAGGGCTTGGGCAGGCGGCGCGCCCTGGCGAAACGGTGGTGATCGATGGAGTAGCAGGCACCGTGGTGGTCAACCCGACCGCCGAAACGCTGGCAGCCGCCCGGCGTGCGGTCACGGCATTTGCCCGCGTGCAACAAAAGCTCGCCCTGCTGCGACGCCTCCCGGCTGTCACCATCGACCGCGAGACCGTCGAACTCCAGGCCAATCTGGAAATCCCGGCGGAGCTGCCGCTGATCGCCCAGGCCGGTGCTGCCGGGATCGGGCTC
>JBBROR010000302.1:0-4161 GCA_038229175.1 Acetobacterales bacterium
AAATGCCCTTCGATTTCCCCACCAAATCTGCCGCCGGGTCCCTGTCCGACATGGCGCTTCGTCGATATCGCGCCGTGGCGCTGTGGTTGTTCGGGCTTTGCGGCATGATCCTGGTGATGGTTTCGCTGGGTGGCGCCACTCGGCTGACCGGCTCGGGCCTTTCGATCATGGAATGGGCGCCGATCATGGGCAGCTTGCCGCCCCTCAGCGACCGCGAATGGCAGCGGCTCTACACGCTTTATCAACAAATCCCGCAATACACTTTGGTGAACCAGGGGTTTGGAATTGAGGGATTCAAGCAGATTTTTTGGCTGGAATGGGCGCACCGGCTGTGGGGGCGGCTGATGGGGTTTGCGTTCCTGCTCCCGATGCTGTGGTTCGCCGCCCGAAGTGCCCTGCCGCGCGGGTTGCTCAAGCGCCTGGTGCTGTTGCTGGCCATGGGCGGGCTGCAGGGCGGGGTTGGCTGGTTCATGGTGGCATCCGGCTTTGAGGCGGACAGTACGGCGGTGTCGCCCTACAGGCTGGTGGTGCATCTGACCTTGGCGCTCTCGCTCTACGTGCTGCTGCTCTGGACGGCGCTTGGCGTGTGGCAGATCGGGCGTGTGCGGACGGTGTCGGTTTCGCCGGGCTGGTTGCGCCCGGTTTCGGCTGGGATGGTTGGGATGGTGGCGGTCACCATCGTGGCGGGGGGCTTCGTGGCAGGGCTGAAGGCGGGGCTGACCTACAACACGTTCCCGCTGATGGACGGCCGGCTGGTGCCAGAAGGCTACGCTGCACTGCAGCCGTTCCTGCGCAACCTGACGGAAAACGTTGCCGCGGTGCAGTTTGATCACCGTCTGCTTGCCACGATCACTGCGGCATTCATTGCGGCAACAAGCGTTCTGGCCCTTCGGGCGCGCCTGGCTGCCGGTGTTCGGCGTGCCGTGGCAGCAACCTTGGCCCTGGTGGGTTTGCAATATGTGCTCGGCGTCGCCACGTTACTTTATGTTGTGCCGGTAGGCCTTGGCACAGCGCATCAGGCGCTGGCGGTGCTGCTGCTGACGGCGGTGCTTGTCGTAAGGCACACCCAGCGCCGAGTATCCATTTAACGTTTAGCGGCCGAGGATTCACGATGCCCGATACATTCATGACTGCGTCCGATACTCCCCTGGCCGTCACGGACGCGCTGTTCTTTGAGCATCATGCGCTGGATCGATCACAGGCCGAGCGTATCACCGCGCAGGCGCTGGCGCGGGCAGATGACGGCGAGCTGTTTTTGGAATACCGCGAAACCGAGGGCATCAGCCTGGATGACGGCCGTATCCGATCCGCCGGGTTCGACACGCAGTTGGGCTTTGGCCTGCGCGCGGTGGCCGGAGAGGCCGCAGGCTATGCCCATGCCGGGGAGATTTCCGAAGCCGCGCTGAAGCGTGCTGCATCCACGGTGGCAAGCGTTGCCGCCGGGCACACCGGCACCGCGTCTGTGGCACCGCGGGAGACCAATGCGCGGCTGTATTCCGCCGCCAATCCGCTGTCCGGGGAGGGGTTCGCCGCGCGTACGGCGCTGCTGTCCGAGATCGATAGCTATGCCCGTGGCGTCGACAGCCGGGTGAAGCAGGTCAGCGCGTCGCTGTATGGTGAGTGGCAGGCGGTGCAGATTATCCGCGCCGACGGCCATCGCGTGGCGGATTTGCGGCCGCTCGTCCGACTGAACGTGTCGGTTGTGGTGGAATCAAATGGGCGGCGCGAGACCGGCACTCATGGGCTTGGTGGCCGCTTCGACTATTCGCACGTCACGTCGCCCGCGGTGTGGCGGGCGGCGGTGGATGAGGCGCTGCGCCAGGCGCTGGTCAATCTCGGCTCGGTGGCCGCTCCCGCTGGCGAGATGCCGGTGGTGCTCGGGCCGGGCTGGCCCGGGATTTTGCTGCATGAGGCGATCGGCCACGGACTTGAAGGCGATTTCAACCGCAAGAAGACCTCGGCCTTTTCAGGCCTGCTTGGCACGCGGATCGCGGCACCGGGTGTGACGGTGGTTGATGACGGCACCATGCCGGATCGGCGTGGCAGCCTGACGGTGGATGACGAGGGGACGCCGACCAGCCGTACGGTGCTGATCGAGGATGGAATCTTGAAGGAATTCCTGCAGGACCGCATGAATGCCAGGCTCATGGGCGTTCGCGCCACCGGCAACGGGCGGCGGCAAAGTTACGCGCATGCGCCGATGCCGCGCATGACGAACACCGTGATGCTGGGCGGCAAGCACGACCCGGAGGAGATGATCCGCTCGGTGGATCGTGGGCTGTATGCGGTTAATTTTGGTGGTGGGCAGGTCGACATCACGTCTGGCAAATTCGTATTCTCGGCGAGTGAGGCCTACCTCATCGAAGGCGGCAAGATCGGCCCGGCGGTGAAGGGGGCCACGCTGATCGGAAATGGCCCAGACTCGCTGACCAAGGTTGCGATGGTGGGGTCTGACATGGCGCTCGACCCCGGCATCGGCACCTGCGGCAAAAATGGGCAGGGCGTGCCGGTGGGTGTGGGCCAGCCGACGTTGAAGCTGTCCGGTCTGACGATCGGCGGCACGGCGACCTGACGGTGGCGGGTGGGTGGCAGGTGGCGTTCAGTCTTACCTGAAGGCCTCTGCAACCGGTTGCCGGTGCCTGATGGGCATGATAAATAATGTTATAATATAACATTTCAGGTCGATACCATGATCTGTGTGCGTTTGGTCGCCTGTGTCTTTTTTTTGATGACTGGTCAGGCTTTTGCGCAGGCGCCAACTGCCGCTCCGGCGCCGAATGAGAAGCCGCCTGCTGTCAACACCGGCATTTGGGAGCGGCCCAATCTGCTGGGTGATGTCGGTGCCCTGCGTACACGGCTGTCTGACGCGGGGATCACCGCCAATCTGGTTGAACAGAGCGATTTGCATGGCAACAGCAGTGGCGGATTAAAGCAGGGTGCGACCTATGGCGGGCTGACCACGCTGACGGTGCAGCTTGACACCGAAAAGGCTGGGTTGTGGGCCGGGGGTCTGTTCAATATCAGCGGGCTGCAGATCCATGGTCGTAATCTCAGTCAGTATTACCTCGGCACCCTGCAGACATCGAGCGGCATCGAGGCGTTGCCAACCACGCGCCTGTGGGAGATCTGGTATCAGCATACTTTTCTGAATGGTGCGTTCGATGTGAAGCTGGGCCAGCAGAGCGTCGACCAGGAATTCATGACGAGCTCCAACAGCGCGATCTTCGTCAATACGTCGATGGGTTGGCCGCTGTTACCTTCGGTGGACATGTATGCGGGCGGGCCTGCTTATCCGCTGTCGTCGTTGGGCATCCGGTTTCGCGGCACGCCTGCGAACAATGTCACGCTGCTGGGCGGCGTGTTTCAGGACAATCCGCCGGGTGGACCATTTGCCAATGACAGTCAGCTGCGGGGAAGCGCGCGCTGGGGTGGAAATTTCAACCTTCGCACCGGGGTCTTGTTCATTGCCGAGGCACAGTATGCGCTGAACCAGCCGTTGCCGCCTGGTGCGCCGGCGGATGCGGCCAAGCCCACGGGGCTGCCGACCAGCCTGAAGCTTGGTGCCTGGTACGACACCGCCGGGTTTCCTGACCAGCGCCTCGACACTGGCGGTATTCCACTGGCCTCGCCGGCGTCAAACGGCAATCCGAAGCTTCGAGACGGCAATTACAGCGTTTATGGCATGGTGGATCAGGGCATCTGGCGGCCCGCACCGGACAGCCCGATGCTGGTCAGCCTGTTTGCCCGCGCCATGGGCAGCACGGGGGATCGCAACCAGGTGGATTTCAGCGTCAACGGTGGCGTGACGGTCAAGGCGCTGATCCCGGGCCGGGAGGACGACATGCTTGGGGTGGGATTTGGCGTGGGCAGCATCGGCAGCAGTGCGCGGCAGGCTGATCGTGACCGCATCGCGCTGGGGGGGCCGTCCCCGGTGCGGTCCTACGAGACATTCATCGAGGTGACGTATCAGGCCCAGGTTACGCCCTGGCTGCAGGTTCAGCCGGATTTTCAGTATGTGACCCGCCCGGCCGGCGGGGTGCCAAACCCCTACAACCCGGCACGCCGTCTGGGTGACACGGCTGTGTTCGGGGTCCGCAGCAGCCTCACGTTCTGACCCACGGCATGGCGATCGTCGTCGACGGCTTCCACCGGTCCGACGTC
>JBBROR010000303.1:0-4150 GCA_038229175.1 Acetobacterales bacterium
CAGCCCGTGCTGGTGACGGGCTGGCCGCCATTGCCGAACGCATGCACGCCCACCGGCAGGCCCGCGCGCGCCGCCGCCTCATAGATCGGCCAATACCGCTGCATGCCCAAAGGCTGCTGCGTGCGGCTGAGCAGCAGCACCTGCACCACATCGGGATGCCCGGCCCAATGGTCGATCTCGGCGGCCGCGGCGATCGGGTCCTCATAGGGCACCACGAGCGACGCCTTCAGGCGCGGCTCCGGTTGCGTCCATTCCGCGATCTGCCACTCGTTCAACGCCCGGGAAACGGCCACCGACAGCTCGGTATTGGCGAAGCCGCCAGGATGCGGCCGGATCATGTTGAGAATGCCCAACTCGATGCCGCACGCATCAAGAAGATGTGACCGCATGAAGTCCAGGTCGCTGCCGGGCCTTCCGCCATTGGGCGGCCACGCATCACGCCGCGACGCATCCGGCTGGCCCTTCGGATATTGCGGGCCGGAGGCGTTGCCCTGCCGCGCGCGAAAGCCATAGGTGTCGATATGGTCGCACCAGCGTTTCGCCAGATACTTGTGGATCAGGCTGAAGGATTTTGGGCTGTGATGGATGTCGCAATCGGCGATGGCCATGCGGCTCTGGGCGGGGCGCGACTGTGCGGGCTGGCGAACCTCGACGTTCATGCCGTCCTCCTGAATTTCTTTTACACAAGGACACCACACTTGCGCAGGCAGGTGCAACGCCGTTTACTTTCACACGGTGGAAAACCGGATAAGTCGAAAACGACGGACGGCCATTGCAGGGAGAGAAAACATGCTGCCAGGCATTCTGACGCGCCGCGCCTTCGGGGGCGTCGCCCTGGCAAGCGGCGCCGCTTTGGCACTTCCAGCCCGTGCCGCAGTGCAACGCCCCTTCAAATATGCGTTTGCCAACAGCGATCTTGGCAGCGCCGACCCCATCAGCATCCGCGCCTCCAACGACGACGTCATCTGTCGTCAGGTCTTCATGAGCCTGGTCAGCCCGCCCTACGGCACCGGTGACAACAATCCGGCCAAATGCCAGCCTGAGCTTGCCGAGCGCTGGGAGGCTTCGGCCGACAACAAGGTGTGGACCTTCTTTCTGCGCAAGGGCGTCGAATTCCATCGCGGCTACGGCGAAGTCACCGCAGATGATGTGAAGTTCACCTTCGACCGCGTTCGCAGCAACAATTCCGGCTCGCTTTACGCCGAAGGCTACGGCGATATCGAAAAGATCGAGACGCTGGATCGCACCACGGTGCGGTTTCATCTGCAGCAGTCCAACCCGATCTTCTACGCCACCCACCTGTTCCCGCGTGAAGGCGCCTTCATCGTGCCGCGCAAGGCCGTGGAGGACATGGGTGCCGCCTTCCAGCGCAGCCCCGTCGGCAGCGGCGCCTACGAATTCACGGCCTATCAACCCGGCCGCCAGGTCACGTTGAAGGCCAACCCGAAATTCCACCGCGGGCCGGCCAAGCTCAACGAACTGCATTTCCTCTACATGCCCGAGACGGCCGCCCGCACCATCGCGTTCCGCAAGGGCGACCTGGACTTCATCGACGGCGCGCGCGCCCCCGGTTGGGCACCCGATCTCCGGCGCGCCATGCCTTCGGCCAGGATCGTGGTGCTGTTTCCCGGCAGCACGCAGGTGATGCACCTGGACACCTCTCGCAAGCCGTTCAACGACCTGCGCGTCCGCCAGGCGATGGCCTACGGGCTGGACCGCTCCGTGTTCAAGGAAGCTTACGGCGAACTGTCCGGCCCGCTCTGGGGCATGAACGCGCCCGGCACCTACGGCGCGCTCGGTGAGGCGGATACGCCGGCGGAATTGCGTTACGCCTTCAACCCCACCCGCGCCAAGGCGCTGCTGGGCGAAGCAGGCTACCCCGAATGCCTGTCGGTCAACGTCTATATCAGCAAGCGCGAGGACTACACGACCAACATGCTGCTGGTGCAGGACCAGCTGAAGAAGGTCGGCATCACCATCAACGTCACGCTGGTCGATCACGCCACCTATCATTCCGACAACCGCAAGGACAAGAACCCGATCGTCGTGCAGTCCGGCCCCAATACCGAAACGGCGGCGCGGTGGGATGCGACGTATTTCGCCTCCGGCTCCAACACCACGCCAGACGGCCGCGGCGGCAGCAACTTCAGCCATTACGGCGTGGGCAGCCCCGGCATCGACGCCGAACTGGTCGCGGCCCGGTCGGAATCAGACGGCACCAAACAGGCCGCCATGCTGCGCGATGTCGAGCGGCACCTGCTGCGCGACCTGCCGGCCATCCCGCTGCAATGCCTCGGCTGGGTGTGGGTGCAGCAGCCCTATGTGAAGATCCCGTTCGCATTGAAATCCGGCATGCTCAACTTCCCGATGGAAAACATCGAGCTGGAGAAGTAGCGGATGGGCCGCTACATCCTCCAACGCCTGATCGACGCGATACCCACGGTTCTACTGGTGCTGACCCTGGTCTTCGCGGCCCTGCGCATCCTGCCGGGCGATCCCGCCGTGGCCATGCTGGGCGACCGCGCGCCGATCGAACAGATCGAGGCGTTCCGCCACAAGGTGGGCCTGGACCAGTCCTTGCCCCTGCAATACGTGAATTTTCTGGCACAGGTGGCCACCGGCGATTTCGGCCGCTCGCTCGCCAACGACACGCCTGTCACCAGCCTCCTCGCCGACAACCTGCCCTACACCTTGGAACTCACAGGCTTCGCCACCCTGATCAGCCTGCTTGTGGGTATTCCCATCGGTATCATTTCGGCGGTGGCGCACGGCCGCCTGCCGGATCACATCGCCCGTCTCTTCGGTCTTGCCGGCTACTGCATTCCCGACTTCTTCCTTGGCGCGCTGTTCATGCTGTATTTTGGCCTGGAGCTTGATCTGCTGCCGGTGATGGGCGGCGGCACTGGCTTTCCCGACCGTATGCTGCATCTGGTGATGCCCGGCGCCACGATCGGTCTTGTCATGGCGGCCTTCCTGTCGCGCCTGACGCGCGCGGCCATGCTGGAGGTGCTTCGCTTCGACTATATCCGCACCGCGCGCGCCAAGGGATTGAGCCCTTGGCTGGTCATCACCAAACATGCGCTGCGCAACGCGATGATCCCGATCGTGACCGGCATCGGCATCTACATTCTCAGCGCGCTCAGTGGCTCCATCGCCATCGAACTTGTGTTCTCCCGCCCCGGCCTGGGCCAGATGATGATCGGCGCCGTGGAGGCGCGGGATTTCCCCATCGTGCAGGCGGCCATCACGATGTTCGCCTTGTTCGTCGTGCTGGTGAACCTCGTGGTCGATGTGGCCTACGCCTTCATCAACCCGCGGGTTCGGACGGGTGAGGCATGAGTGCGACCATCGCGCCACGGCGCATCACGGCCATGGGCTCGTTGCGGCGAGACCCCGTGGCCCTGATCTGCCTTTGCACCATCGCGGTTCTTCTGATCCTGGCCATCTTCGCCCCCTGGTTCGCCTGGGTGGACCCCACGGCGCAGAACGTGCTGAAGCCGTCCCGCCCACCGTCGCCCACCAACTGGTTCGGCACCGACCAGTTCGGCCGCGACATCTTCTCCCGCATCCTCTACGGCGGCCGGGTGTCCCTGCTGGTGGGAATTTCGGCACCGCTGCTCGCTGGCGTCATCGGCAGCCTGGTCGGCGTCATCGCAGGCTATGTCGGCGGACTTTCCGATCGCCTGATCATGCGGGTGGTGGACCTGCTGATGGCCTTTCCCTCGCTGCTGCTGGGCGTGCTCGTCGCTGCCGCAATGGGCCCTGGCCTGCGCAACGTGGTGATCGCGCTGTCGCTGGCCTTTGTGCCGCGCTTCATCCGCATTGCCCGCGCCTCCACGCTGTCGGTGCGCCAGGAGCCCTATATCGAGGCCGCCCGCGCCACCGGCCTGCGCCATCGCCGCGTGGTGCTGCGCCACGTGCTGCCCAACATCATGGGCCCCCTCCTGGTGGTGGGCAGCCTCCAGATCGCAACCTCCATCCGCCTCGAAGCCACCCTCAGCTTCCTCGGCCTGGGCACCCAGCCGCCCAGCCCCAGCTGGGGCAACATCATCCGCGACGGCATGAACAACATGCTGGGCTCGCCCTGGCCGATCATCGCCTCGGGCGTGGCCATCACGCTGGCCGTGCTCGCCTTCAACATGCTGGGCGA
>JBBROR010000304.1:0-4126 GCA_038229175.1 Acetobacterales bacterium
CGACGGCCGGGAATACGAAACCTTCCCGACCGAACTTTTCATCCTGTCCGGCGAGATCGGGCCCAGCGCCGATATCGAGATCGCCACCATCAACGCCATTGGCGAACGCGCCAGCGGCGCCATCCGCCCAGGCGCCAACCCCATCCTGATGACAGCAGAACTTCTAATCGAAATTCCTTAACCACCCGCGAGCACCACGCCCCGGTCGATTTTCCAATCTCATACCCAAAGGGTCTCCCGTGCCGCCTGGCCGCCGATACCAGCTGGATCTTACCCACACGCCGCCATCAGACGCAGCCGCACGTTTGGCCCAAGGCCGCGCCGTGGTGGCAGCGCCATCACCCGCCTGCTCGGCATCGAGGGTTGAACGAAAATGAAACACCTCCCCATCCTCATCATCGGCGCCGGCGTGGCGGGGCTGTCCGCCGCCACCGCCCTGCGCGCTGATGGCATCGACTGCGTGGTGGTCGAGGCCGCCAGCTGTGTCGGTGGCCGCGCGCGCACCACGATGATCGGTCATCACCACTTCGACCACGGCGCCAGCTGGCTGCACGCCGCAGAGCGCAACCCGATCGCCGACCTGGCGCGCATGGCCGGATTGACGCTGATCAACGCCGATCACGTCCGAACCCGCCGCGTGATGATTGGCCACACCGTCGCCACGCGCTTTGAGCTCGCCGAACGCGCCCAGGCCTATGAGGATTTCGAAAGAATGGCCGGCGCCGAAACCCGCGACATCGCCATCGCCGACGCCATCGAACCGCTGCGAACCAATCCCTGGACGGCCAGCATCGAGGCCTGGGAAGCCTGCCAGATCGCCGCTGCCGACCCCGACGATTTCAGCGTCATCGACTGGCGCAACAACGCGCTGGAAGGGGCCAACCTGCACATCCCCGGCGGCATCGGCACCTTCGTCTGCACCACGCTGGCCGAAAGTGCGGGCCCCATCGCGATCAATACCCAGGTCTCGGCCATCGATTGGTCCGGCCCCATCGTTGCCACTACGTCCGCGGGCGAGATTGCCGCCAGCGCCTGCATCATCACCGTGTCCACCGCCGCCGCCGCCCGCATCCGCTTCACCCCGGCGCTGCCGAACACCCACGCGGATGCGCTGGACAACCTTCCGATGGGCCTGCTGACCAAGGTGGCACTGCGGGCCACCGGCGCCGACCGCCTGGGCCTGCGCCCCGACGAAAGCGTCACCGCCCAAATTATCCGGGGCCAGCCGATGTTCTCGCTGCTCGCATGGCCAAGCGGGGCCGACCACGTCGTGGCCTTCGTCGGCGGGCCACAGGCGTGGGATCTCGCTCGCCAAGGGCCAGCCGCCACCATTGCTGCTGTCCGCAAACGCCTGCGAAACTGGTTCGGACCTCGCGCCGACGCGGCCTTGGCCGACGCCACCGTGACGGACTGGCACGACAACCCCCTGCACGGTGGCGCCTACGCCTATGCCCGCGCCGGCCACGCCACCGCCCGCGCCGCGCTGGCAGCACCCATCGCCGATGGAAGGCTGATCTTCGCAGGAGAAGCCACCGCACAGCACGGCCTGGCCGGCACCGTCGGCGGTGCCTGGAACGAAGGCCAACGCGCCGCTGCTATTGCAGCAGCAGCGCGATCACATCCTTCTTGACGACCTTGCCATACCCCGATTTCGGCAGGCTCTGCCAAACCACCACCCGGGCCGGCATTTTGTAGGAGGCGATCCGCCCCTTCAGATGGGCCAGCAACTCGCCAAGATTTATTTTCTGGTCGTCCCGCACCACCAGCACGGCCACACCGCTCTCGCCCCACTTCTCATCGGGCAGCCCCACCACGCAGGCCTCGGCTATCGCCGGATGCGTCAGCAGCGCCTCCTCGATCTCGCGCGGATAAACGTTCGACCCACCCGAGATATACATGTCCGACGACCGCCCGGTGATTGACAGAAAGCCGCGCGCATCGAGATGGCCGAGGTCGCCTGTGTGGAACCACCCGTGCGCGAACGCTTTCGCATTGGCCTCGGGATTGTTGAAATACCCCGAAAACACCGCAGGCCCGCGCGCGCAGATTTCACCGGTTTCGCCCGCCGCCAGATGCGCGCCGTCTGGGTCCAGAATAGCGATCTCCATGCCCGTCCGCGCATAGCCACAGGTATTTGGCGGTAATTCGTTAGTCTCGATACTGTGCATCGACGGCGGCAAGACAGTGATATTACCGGTCACTTCCCCCAAGCCAAAATACTGCACCAGCACGGACCCCAGCTTCTGCAATGCATGAACCTGATCGGCGCGATACATCGGCGCCCCCGCATAGATGACATAGCGCAGCGACGAATGGTCGAACCGGTCGACCGATTCGTGCCGGCACAACAGGTTTACGATGGTCGGCACCGTGAACATGTTCGTCACCCGATGCCGCTCCACCAGCGCCCACATCTCGGCCGCATCGAAACGCTCGCCGGTGGGAAGGATGCTGGGAACGCCGCGCGCCACCTGGGACAGGGCATGCACGCCGGCGCCGTGCGACAAAGGTGCGATCACCAGCGAGGCATCGTGCTCGGTGGTATCGGGCATCAGGTCGCACAGGTGGTTGTTGACCACGAACCCCATCTGCCCGTGGCTCAGCATCCCCGCCTTCGGCCGACCGGTGGTGCCGGAGGTGTAGAAGAACCAGCAGCAATCATCGCGATCCACATCCGCCGGCCGCGCCATTGGCTGATCGAACAGGGCTAATTCGTCCCAATCCTCCATCCACCACTGCGCCCGCAGATTTTTATTCGATGCCGCCTTGGCGTGGCCTGCAAATTCGCGATCAAATATCTGCCAGGCCGCGCCAGAGGATTCCGCGAGATAGCCGACTTCAGCGGGCGTGAGCCGGAAGTTGGTCGGCACGAACACCGCACCCAGCATCCAGCACGCCCACATCGTCTCGAACATCGCCGGCGAATTGCGTGCATGCACCATCACCCGGTCGCCATGCGAAACGCCGCGCGCCGCCAATGCCCCCGCTGCCGCCCGCACCCGCGCTGCCATCTCGCCCCAGGAGCGCACGAAGTCGCCTTGGATGACCGCCGGTCGATCCGGCAGCCGTCGCGCCGTGTTCAGCAAGAGGCTTGAGAGGTTGGCGGCGGGGATCGGCGCGCCCCCGATGTTCGTTCTCATCGGCGTAAACCGATACTTGGCATCGTTACAGGCGCTCGAGCACGGAAACGTAGTTAGCTACCGCCGCCCCGCCCATGTTGAACACGCCGGCGATATCCGCACGCGGCAACTGCATGTCCCCCGCCTGCCCCGTCAACTGCATCGCCGCGATCGCGTGCATGGACACGCCGGTGGCGCCGATCGGGTGGCCTTTCGACTTCAACCCGCCGGACCGATTGATCGGCAATTTGCCGGATTTCGTGGTCCACCCCTCGAGGATCGCCCGTTTGCCCTCGCCCGGCGCGGTCAGGCCCATTGCCTCGTATTCCAGCAGCTCGGCGATGGTAAAACAGTCATGCGTCTCGACGAACGACAGATCGGACAGCCCGATTCCCGCCTGCGCAAACGCCTGCTGCCAGGCCAGCGACGCCCCCTCGAACGCTGTCGGATCACGCCGTGACAACGGCAAGAAGTCATTCACCTGCACCGCCGCGCGGAATTTCACGGCCTTGCCCAGGGCGCGCGCGGTTTCCTCGTCGGCGAGCACCAACGCCGCAGCGCCGTCCGACACCAGCGAGCAATCCGTCCGCTTCAGCGGCGGCGCCACGTAAGGGTTCTTCTCGCTGACCTCGCGGCAGAACGCATAGCCGAGGTCTTTGCGCATCTGGGCGTAGGGGTTGTCGACGCCGTTGGCGTGGTTCTTCGCCGCGATTGCCGCCAGCGCGTCCGACTGGTCGCCGTATTTCTGAAAATATCGCTCGGCGATGCGGCCGAACACGCCGGCGAAGCCTGCGGGGATGTCGCCTTCCTCGGCGCGGTAGCTGGCGTTGAGCAGGATGTCGCCGACGACGGCGGTGGGCGTGGCCGTCATCTTCTCGGCGCCGATCACCAGGGCGATGCGGCCGCGCCCGGCGGCGATCCAGTCCCGTGCGCCGTGGATGGCGGCGGTGCCGGTGGCGCAGGCGTTTTCATACCGCGTGGCCGGCTTGAAGCGCAGTTCCGGGACG
>JBBROR010000305.1:0-4111 GCA_038229175.1 Acetobacterales bacterium
CGCTCTTTTCGTGAAGGGGCTCGCTCTTTTTGTAGTGATTAAAGCTGAGCGTCAGGCCCGGCTTGCCATCCGGCCCTTGGAAGCTGCCCATGGACCCTATCAGTTTCAAGGCGACTTCTTTGAAAGTCTTCGCGCCTTCGACGAGCACGCCTTTGGCATAGCGGCGATTGTCTCTTTTCAAGTTCTCCCATTCCTCCGGATCGAAGGAGATCTCCACGCTCGGGAAGGAATCGCTCCAGAAGCTATCGACGAGCTCCTTGCGCTTTTCGCCTTTGCCCGACGGCCGCGGCGGCGCCACTGGCGCGGCAGGGATCGGCGCGGTGAGCGGCGGCTCCGCGACCGCCAGGAGGTCGCGCGGCGTTCCGATGTGAATGGGCTGCGCGCCCACGAACGGCGTGAAAAACAGCAGAGCCCCGCCCGCCACGCTCAGCACGAAAAAATAAGGCAGCCACGCGGAGTGCTTTTTGAATCTCGTCATCGTGTTGTTCATAAAAGTTGTAGTCCAAATCGGCCCAGGTTCAGTGGCATATTCATTTCCCCGGCGCAGCCGTAGAAAGCTTGTCGGGCATGAGTTTCAGCACGCCCCAGTTCAACGAACGCCAGCGGGCTTCGCTCGGGATGTCGCTGGTCATCCAGGTGTCGAGGCTGTTCCAGCAGACACGCTGCACATTCTGGCCGCCGTTGCCACGGATGATGCCGAGGTCGCCGAGGATGACGACCTTGTCTTCGTGCCAGTCTTGTTTGCCGAGCTTTTGAAATTCAACGCGAAGCACGGTGGCCAACGGAACGGAAATCTCGTAGTTGCCCGCACCGTCCTCCGCGAATTCGAATCCGCTGGTGACGTCCTTCACCGAGGCGAAGACTTCCTTGCCGATGGGCGATTCAAAGACGCACTCCTCACTCTTCGGTGCCTTGGGATCGACGGGGCGGTAGAGCACGGCGGTGGGCTTGCCTTTGATCTTCGCAATGAGCAGGCGGCAGTCGCCTGGACGATATGGATTGTTCTCCTGAAGATTTCCGGGATTCCACTTGGTGCCGAAATACAAGTCGAGTGCCCCGCCGAACTTGAACAGGAAGCGTGGGTCGGTCGCGGAGTTATCGAGCAGCTTTGGGTCGCCGGTGCGAAAGGCTGCGTGGATGCGCTCCGGGGTGATCCGCAACGATGCCGTCGTGCGGGGATCGATCCGCGCCCATGCGGTCTCGGCGGTTGGCCAATCCTCCAGCTTGCCATCCACGGTCGGGCCTTTACCACCGGCAGCGACTTCAAGCGTGCGGCGCACTTGTTTCTGTATCGGCTCGGCCAGTGTCGCAGGCAGCCCCGCCAGCATCTCGGGCGTGACGGTGATCGTACCCCAGGTTTGCCGCCGCACGGTTTCCAAGCCCGTGAGGTGGTTGATGCTGATGTGTTCCTTGCCCGTGACGACATAGATTTCGCCATCGGCCGTTTGATTGATGGTAGGAAAGAAACACTCATCCTCCCAACTCACACCGTCCACGGACATGCCGCGTTCGGCTTTGGGGAATCGCCACAGCGGCGTGGTCCGCACATCACCGCCGAGGGTCTTGAGAAACAACCCATCGGCGGTGAGGAGATAGGCAGCTCCCTTCTCGCTGGAGGTCGCCCACACGTCGCCCGCCTCGCCCTGGCGCGGCGTGACCATGCGGCCCATGCTGCCTGAGCCCGCGACGAGTTGACCGGGAAACTGCGGCAAGCGCCAGTGGTCGTAGTAGCGATACATCCACGCGAGGGTGCCATCCTTGCGGTAGCCCTGCGGCGAGCTGAAAATTTCCCAACCCCCGGCACCGACGACGGTGAAGTCCCTTCCGAGTAACGGCGGGCCAGCCTGACCATTCCACAGTGCCAGGTCCACCTTTCCGAGCGGCGTGATCTTGCTCAAATCCCACGTCGGAACACCCTTCGCATCGAGCGTGGGCGCGGGATAGCGACCGCCTGTGACGTTGCCGCCAGCGAAGGAAAGGTCCGCGTCGAGATAGATACCGAAGAGTCCTCCGGGGCCGCCGGGGCTGGTGTAAAACTTCAGTTCCTCCGGCTGCACTTTCTGATCGCTGTTGAGATCACTCCAGATGAATTGATTGGCCTCATGTTTGCCTTTCTCTGCCCGGATTCCATCTTTGAAATCCGCCCGGTCGAAGATCTGACCCTCGCCCCGTTCGCTGAACATCGAACCCGTGCTGGCAATAATCGCCACGGGCACCGCGAAGTCATCCTTTCCCTCATCCCAACGCCAGATCACCGTATAGCCCGGCTGATCCGCCCGCCCCGCGCGATTAAACAGGTAGCGATGCCCGACCGTGGTCACGGACAGGCCGGGCGCAGGCAGCAGCCGATTGCTGAACACCGCATCGAAGTGGTTGAACTGATGTTCCCGCGAGGCGGGTGCAGTGAGATCAATGCCCTCCCATTTCTGGCTCAACTGACGACCCATCAGCGGCGTGCGGGTGAGAATGTGAGTCAGCCGACTTTGCCCCGTGGCCCAGTCCAGCTTGAAAGCCATGGACGCCTTCTCCATAGGTGCCACGGCGTGCGGGTAATAAAAGATCGTCTTGTCCACGGGATCAATCGTGCCGCCGCCGCCATACTGCGGGCCGCCGTAGCTGGCGCGGATGAATTTTCCCGTGCCCGCATTCCACAGGCTGATGCGTTTGGGCACATGGGTATTCTCCGCCACCCAGAGCTGGCCCTGCGCATCCACGGCCATGCCGTCCGGCCGATCCATGCGCTCCTCGTCGTATTTGCCGATCTGCGGCCCGCCGGCTTTGCCGATGGTGCGAAGCAGCTTTCCAGTGCCATCGAAAACCTTGATCTGATGCCGCGTGCCCCATTCTCCGACGTAGAAGTTTCCCGCTGCATCAAAGCGCAGACGACGCGGCTCCACCAGTCCGGTCACGACCTCAGCCTCCTTGGTCAACACCCCGGCCGCGTCGAGCGCATAACGCACCACCGCCTGACCGATGATCGCGTAGAGCTTGCCGTCTGGGCCAAAGGCCACGCCCCGGCTGGGACCGGTTTCGAGGTTTGCCAGCATTGTCTGCTTCGCGATGTCCACGACGAGCAGGTTCCCCGTTGTGGTGTCGATGTTATCCCGATTGTCGGTGTTCGAGATCACAGCCACGCCCCCACGCACCGCGAGGTCGAGAAAGCCATATTCATCAATGGTCGGATACCGCTTCTTCGGTGTGTATTTAAAAAGCACCTGATGCTTTCCCTTCTCCGTCAGACCCGCGCATAGGCCGACGTTGTTGACAAAATAAACAATGCTCGACTCCACACCCGCCGCTACGTCTCTGGCGATGGCCTTAGCTCCATTGAAGTTGTCACTGTTGACGCCCTTGAACTTCTTCCCGCTCAAATCCAGGTAACACAACGCATGGCCGCTCTCCGCGCAGGAAGTGGCCAACACCATGGTGGGTGAGCCATCCGGACCCTGGGCCAGATACAGCACATCGCTCGGCGAGGCGTGGTCGCCCATCCACGTCCCCGAGGTGTCCTCGGTCTTCCACGGCGGCGTGCCCGGACTATAGACCGACATCTCATAGCGTAGATCGAGGCCATCATGGACCAGCCCACGCACGGTGTAAGTGCCCGGCTCCACCAGCGTCCGCGTGTATGGCTCCTTCTCACCCTTCTGCACGCCCACATCGTAGAAGTCCCAGTTCAACGTGAGGGTGCCCGCCTGAGCCTTCACCTCGCTGGCCAGATTGAAGACTCGCCGACCATCCGCACGCTCGATGACGGCCGTGACGTAGCCGGGTTTATCCAGCGAGAGCGTGACGGGCAGGCTGGTGGATTGAGGCGTGGATAGCGGTTCGGCACCGAATGCCGACGGCGCGATCAGCGCGGCGGAGATGAAGAGCGAGAGGTGTGATTGTAGATTCATTCTGATGATCGTTTAAAAAATATGGTTCATGAATTTGGATAGAAGATGATTATTCAAAGACAAACTCGACCTCGTTGGCCCAGTGCTCGGTCCAGCGGACGAGGAAGGCGAAGTTGTTCTGCTTCGAGACGCTGCGTTCCTTCGCCAGTTCGAGGCAGCCGACCCCGGCGTTGTCGTTGACGCGGTAGGTGAACTTGACGGGCTGGCCCGCA
>JBBROR010000306.1:0-4109 GCA_038229175.1 Acetobacterales bacterium
AAGACGTTGATCCCCATGACGCGGGCGGCGAGGTTTTCCGGCTCGATCGCGGCAAGGTCGGAGCCGGTGAGGACCTGGTCGCCCTGGATGCCGGCCTGGCGGGCGATGGCGCGCGCGGTGGCGGGGTGGTCGCCGGTGATCATCACCACGCGAATGCCGCCTTGGGTGCAGGCGGCGACGGCGGCGGGGACTGCGGGGCGCAACGGGTCTGCCAGGCCTAGGAGGCCGAGGTAGCGGAAATCGAAGTCGTGCTGGGTTTCGGGCCAGGGCGGGCCTGGGGTGGTGGCTTCGGCGACGGCGAGCACGCGCAGGCCTTGGGCTGCGAGATCGGCGATGTTCTGCCTGATGGTTTCGCGCGCCGCCGGCGGCAAGTGGCAGAGGTCGGCGATCGCCTCAGGGGCGCCCTTGACGGCGACCACGTAGCCGGTGCCTGCCTTGGCCCGCCAGATCTGTGACATGGCGAGCATGGGCGGGGCGAGCGGGTAGCCGTGCGTGAGAGACCAGTCGGTGTGGATGTGTTCGGTCTGCGCGAGGAAGCGGGCGCCGAGATCGGTGAAGGCGCGTTCCATCGGGTCGAACGGGTCGGGGCGGCTGGCGAGGATGGCGAATTCGACGAGGCGGTGGAACGGTTCGGGGAGGTTCGCATCGCCATTGGGGAGCGACCAGTGTTCGGCGTTGGCGGCGACGAGCGATGTTACCGTCATGCGGTTGATGGTGAGCGTGCCGGTTTTGTCGGTGCACAGGATGGTGACGGCGCCGAGGGCCTCGATGGCGGCGGAGCGGCGGGTGAGGACCTTGCTTTGGGACATGCGCCAAGCGCCGAGGACCATGAAGACCGTGAGAACGAGGGGGAATTCCTCAGGCAGCGTGGCCATGGCCAGCGTGATGCCGGCGAGGATGCCGCGCACCCATTCGCCCTTCAGGACGCCGTAGCCGATGGCAAGGACCACGGAGGCGCCGATGCCTAGGACGGCGAAGATCTTGACCAGGCGCCTGGTTTGGATCTGCAGCGGGGTGGGGGCGCTTTCGACTGTATTGAGCGAGGTTCCGATGCGGCCGATTTCGGTTCTGGGGCCGGTGGCGGAGACGAGGGCCTGGCCGGTGCCGCGGACGATGAGGCTGCCGGACCAGATGTGGGGGGTGTCTTCGCCGCCGGGGCGGATATCGGTTTGCGGGGGGGTGGCGGTTTGTTCGGCGCGTTTGCGGACGGGGACCGATTCGCCGGTGAGGAGGGATTCGTCGGCCTGGAGGTCGGTGGCTTCGCTAAGGATGGCGTCGGCCGGGACGCGGTCGCCTTCGGCCAGCAGCACGATGTCGCCGGCGACGATTTCGGCGCCGGGGATGCGTTGTTTTGTGCCGTCTCGGATGACGAACGCGCTGGGGCTGGTGAGGTCCTTCAGGGCGGCCAAAGCGCGCTCTGTGCGGCTTTCCTGGACGACGACGAGGACGACGTTCAGGACGGCGAAGGCTTGGAGGATGAGGGCTTCGGCGAGGTCGCCCAGGAAAAGGTAGATGATTCCGGCTGCGAGGAGAAGTTGGAGCATCGGCTCCTTGATGGCGTCGCGGATGATGCGGATGGGGCCGCGTTTTTGCTCCTGCGGGAGGGCGTTGGGGCCATCGTGGTGCAGGCGTTGGGCGGCTTCGGCTGAGGTGAGGCCTTGGATGGGGGGCATTTGAGTTATTCCAGGGCGGATGTTTCAACGAGTGGGGCTTCGCCGAGGGCCTGTTGGACATAGAGCAGCTCGACGGCGGCCATCAGGAACAGGGTGAGCGGGGCTGCGAGCAGGACGCCGAGGGGGCCGAGCAGCAGGCTGAAGGCGACGGTGGAGAGGATGGCCAGGACCGGCGGGAAAGATGTTGCCTCCGCCTGGACCATGGGGGTGATGAAATTGCCCTCGACGACGTGGATGCCGACATACATCAGCACGACCGAGGCGGCGTAGCCGGGCCCCTGGGTGAGGGCGACGAGCGTGGCCGGGATGGCGGCGAGGATGGCGCCGAGGAAGGGGATGAAGCAGAGCAGGCCGCCCATCAGCCCAAGGGCCGCCGCGGCTTCAATGCCCAGCGCCCATAGGCCGAGGCCGGAGAGGATTCCGATGACCAACATGACGAGCATCTGGCCGACCAGCCAGCGGAGCAGGATTTGGCCGCTGATATCGAACAGATGTGCTGCGACAAGGCGGTGGCCGGGGGGCACCAGGCGCAGGCAGAGGTTGCGGTAGCGGTCTGGCTGGGCGGCCAGATAGAGGGCGACGAAGAGGGCGATGACGGCGTAGCCGAGCGCGCGGGTGACGATGCCGGCGGCCGAGGTGGCCATCGAGGTGGCCCACCCGGCTGCGCCGAGCATGCTGGCACCGCCCATGGAATCTCCGGGTTGGCCTGGCATCTGGTCCACCAGCTTAAGGATGGTGGGGTATTTGGCGACCCAGGCCATGAACAGCCTGAAGCCGGAGGGGACGACCTGGACGACATCGTCCAGCTGGGCGGCGACGGTGGCGCCGAACACCCAGAGTGCGGCGCCGAAAACGGCGAGGCCGAGGGCGAAGACGCCGGTGAGGGCCACGCCGCGGCCCAGGCCGGTGTGATCTGAAACCTGATGGGCGGCGGCGCAAAGGCCGATGGCAAGCAGGATGGCGCCGAACAGCAGAACGAGGATGTCGGTGAGTTGCCAGGCTGCGATGGCGAGGATGGCCACGACCAGGATGATCAGCAGGCGGGCGGTAAAGCGGCCGAGGGGGGTGGCTCGGGCGGGCCGGGGGAGTGTGATGTGGGGGATGATGGCGGACACTGCCCAAGCTCCATGCGCCGGAGAGTTTCCGATACGGTGTATCTGCTCCGTTGAGGCCCATGCTTCCTGGTTGGGCTCGGCAGCACCTTGATCTGGGTCAATGGGCGTTGTGATGGTGGTTGTGGGCATGCGCCGGCGCCCTCGGCAGCTTGCTTGCCATTCTGCTCGCGCACCCGATGTAGATGCCATGGATCAAACAGTCAGCCTGCCGAACGAAACACTCGACCAGATGGCGCTGGGTTTGCCTGGTCTGATCGGGGACCTGCGCTCCGATCATGCGGGGGAGACCGGGGCGGTGATGATCTATCGTGGCATTCTGGCGGGGTGTCGGGATCCGGCGGTGCGGGCGTTTGCGGCGGAGCATATGGCGACCGAGGTTCGGCATCTGGCGTTGATGGACGCGTTGCTGCCGAAGCGGGAACGCAGCGTGCTGCTTCCGATCTGGCGGGTGGCAGGATGGCTGACGGGATTTTTGCCGGCGCTTGTCGGGTCCAACGCAATCTATGCCACGATCGATGCGGTAGAGACCTTTGTGGATCATCATTACGAGGAACAGATCCGCAAGTTGCCGGAACATGGGCCGGGTGGCGCGTTGCGGGCCATATTGGTCAGTTGCCAGGCTGACGAGGTGCATCACCGTGATGAGGCGCGCGGGCTGGGTGAGGTGCGGCGTGGGATGTTCCTGCGGGCGTGGAGCTGGGCTGTGGGGTTTGGCAGCGCCAGCGCTGTTTCGGCGGCGCGGAGGATCTGATCCGTGGGCGACCGGCTGGAGGTTTTTTACGACGGGGGCTGTCCGATCTGTCGCCGTGAGATTGCATTCTACCGGGCGCGGCCGGGTGCCGAGGGCTTTGACTGGGTGGACGTGAGCGGCGGCGATCCGGCGGTTCTGGGGCCGGATCTGACGCGTGAGGCGGCACTGGCACGCATGCATGTGCGGCGGCCCGATGGCGTGTTGCTCAGCGGTGCCGCCGCGTTCGCTGCGATGTGGCAGCGTATGCCGGGGTTTCAGGGACTGGGGCGCCTGATCGCCGTGCCGCCTTTCACGCTTGTCGCGGAGTTGGCTTATCGGGTCTTTCTGCGCGTGCGGAAGCTTTGGCGCTGAACCATCAAGGCACCAGCCATGTGGCGTGGCACTCTCCGGCAGCGTTCCACGTGAAGGCCGCGCGCCGATGCCCCGCATGATTGAGCCATAGCCACTCAATCCGATAAAACGTGAGGGACAGCACGGCGAAATTCGTGGCTGCGACGTCGGGGTTGTCAGGAGCGTTCGGCGGCGCAGGCACCGGCGTTCCGGGCGGCGTCTGGACGGAATAGACCAGCC
>JBBROR010000307.1:0-4109 GCA_038229175.1 Acetobacterales bacterium
GCATTGTTCTATGGCATCATGTGTTCCGCAATTCGCTGACATCCACGATCTCCGTGCTCGCCGTCCATACCAGTTGGGTGGTTGGCGGCACTGTGGTGATCGAAACGGTGTTTGGCATTCCCGGCCTCGGCTCGCTGCTGGTATCGTCCATCAGCGCGCGTGATTACCCCATGGTGCAGGGCCTGACATTGACCTTCGCTGTCCTGGTTGTGTCGATCAACCTGCTGGCAGACGTTGCCTATGCGCTGGTAGACCCACGGGTGAGCCTGTCATGAGGCGGTTGGTGAATGACGCAACGCGGCTCCGTTTCGCGCGCAACCGCAACTTGCAATTCGGGCTGTCGATGCTGGCCTTCCTCGTTCTGACAAGTGTTGCAGGGTCTGCTCTCGTTCCGTTCGACCCGTTGGACATTGATTTCGGTCAGGCGTTGCAACAACCCGGCTGGCCGCATTTGTTCGGCACCGACGATCTGGGCCGTGACGTGCTGGCCCGCGTGGTGGCATCCGCCGGCGTGGACATGAAGGTCGTTTCCATCTGCGTGCTGCTGCCCTTCCTCATCGGCAGCACAATCGGCCTTGTGTCCGGCTATTTTGGTGGCTGGACCGACCTGATCATCATGCGTTTTGTCGATGTGCTATGGGCCTTTCCATTCTACGTGCTGGTGATCAGCATCGTTGGCGCGCTGGGCCCGGGCACCGGCAACATCTATCTGGCATTCTCCATGGTCGTGTGGATCTCCTTTGCCCGCATTGTGCGCGGAGAGGTATTGCTGGCACGCCGGCTGGAATACACCCAGGCGGTATCGGTCCTGGGCTATAGCCATGCCCGCATCATGCTGCGCCACGTGCTGCCCAACGTGATCACCCCCGCTATCGTGTTCATGATGGCAGACGTTGTGCTTACCATTCTGGGTGTGACCTCACTCGGCTTCTTGGGCCTCGGCATACAGCCACCAACGCCGGAATGGGGCGTGATGATTGCGGAGGGCCGTAACTTCATCCAGGACGGCTGGTGGATCTCGCTTTTCCCCGGCCTTGCCATCGTATTCGTGGGAATCACCTTCAGCCTGATAGGCGATGGACTGGATGACTTTCTGCGACCGAAGCCATGAGCCAGCCAATCATTAAAGTCGATGAGCTTCGCGTCACCTTTGGGCACACGCCTGAAGCCGTAACCGTGGTCGATGGCGTCAGCTTCGAAATCGGCCAAGGCGAAGTCTTTGGCCTGGTCGGTGAGTCTGGTTCCGGCAAAAGCGTCACCTGCCGTTCGCTCATCCAGCTGTTCGGCGGTGCGCGTCCAAGCTCTGTCACCGGGCGCATTCTGTTCGACGGACAGGATCTGGCCCAGCTCTCGCCAGCCGATTTCGTGCGCATCCGGGGCACCAGCATCGCCATGATCTTCCAGGATCCGATGACGGCCCTGAATCCCACGATGCGCATCGGCGACCAGATCCAGGAGACGCTGTGCCGGCATGACGGACTGACACCACGCCAGGCAAGATTACGGGCGATCGACCTACTGAAAGCGGTTGGTGTCACTGCGCCTGAGCGGCGTCTGGACAGTTATCCGCACGAGTTCAGCGGCGGCATGCGCCAGCGCGTTCTGATTGCCATCGCTCTCGCATGCCGCCCAAAGCTGTTGATAGCGGACGAGCCGACGACGGCGCTGGACGTGACGGTGCAGGACCAGATCCTGAAGCTCATCCTTCGTCTGCGCGATGAGACCGGCATGGCCGTGCTTTTCGTGACGCATGATCTGGGCGTTGTGGCGCAAACCTGTGATCGCGTCGGCGTTATGTATGCTGGCCGCATCATGGAGATGGCCGACACAACACAGCTTTTCGCAAATCCGTCGCATCCCTACACGCGCGCGCTGCTCCGGGCCCTGCCGGCGCATGGCAAACGATCCGGCCGACTGGAGCCGATTGGTGGAGCGCCGCCGAGCCTGGCCGATCCACCGACAGGATGTCGCTTCCATCCACGGTGTCGCAATGCTGTCGTCGATTGCACAACAGTCCGCCCTCCTCTGGTGACGGTGGCACCCGGTCACAGCGGCGCCTGCTTCCGGATGGGAGACGTATCGTGACCATGGATCCACCGCAGGGCCTTCTCGCGATTCGTCATTTGTCGAAAACGTTCACCCTGCCGCGCAGCACGCGAGATGTCGTGACCGCCGCCCCACTGCGCCGTCTGCATGCGCTGCGGGACGTCTCGCTGGAGATCGCACCGGGTGAGATACTTGGCATTGTCGGTGAATCAGGTTGCGGTAAAACGACGTTCGGGCGCTGCCTCGCCGGCCTGGAAAGGCCGGAAGCGGGCGAACTGCTCTGGCGCGGGCAGCCGATGTTGCACACAGACAATCGCGCGCGACGTGCAAGACGCATCCAGATGGTGTTTCAGGACCCTTATGCCGCGCTGAACCCCGGTATGTCGCTCGGCACGATGCTCGATGAAGCGCTGTTGGTGCATGGCATCGGCACATCGGCCGCGGAACGGCGGGACCGCGTCAACGCACTGTTGGAAATGGTTGGACTGACGCCAAACCTCAAGGACCGGCTGCCGCATGCCATCAGTGGTGGCCAGCGCCAACGGGTTTGTATTGCACGGGCGCTGGCCGTGGAGCCGGAGTTGCTGATCGCAGACGAGCCGGTTTCAGCACTGGATGCATCCGTTCAGGCGCAGATCATCAATTTGCTGGAAGACCTTCGCACGAAACTGAACCTGGCTCTGATCTTCATCGCGCATGATCTGAATGTGGTGCGGCACATCAGCGATCGGATCGCGGTCATGTATCTGGGCGAGGTGGTCGAGACCGCACCCACAGAAATGTTGTTTGCCCGGCCTGAGCATCCCTACACGCGCGGGCTTCTGAAGGCGATCCCGCAGCCCGATCCGACGAAGCGCACGCGTGTTCCCAGCATCGAGGGCGAAATGCCCGATCCTCTCAACCCGCCTGCGGGCTGCGCCTTGTCGACGCGCTGCCCACTCGTTTTGCCGGACTGCAGAGCCCGCCACCCCTCCTTGGTTATGGGTGAGGACGATCATTTCGTACGCTGCCTGAATCCGGCGGCCTCCACAGGTTTCGTGTTCACGTCCTCGTCCGATTGACCCAGGCCAGGATTTCTGGGGAAAAGGCGTTTGTTTTTCCAGACGTCCAAGCGGACAACAGCGATCGGCCACCACATCGTGCGCGACGCGCTGCAGGAACTTGGCCTGCAGGGCCTTGCGGAGAACGATTTCAGCCTGACCCTGCCCGCGCACGACCGCAACGGAGAGGTTGTGCCGCAAGGCTTTGCCCATCGCGGCGACGTGATGTTCTACCCCTGCAGCATCATCAAGATTTTCTATCTGGTGGCAGCGCAGGCCGCCCTGGAGGCGGGCCAGCCGATGCCTTCGTGCTTGGCACCCTGCACGATGCGCCGCGCGGCACCGATCGCCGGTTTCGCCAGGACGAATATATCCGGACCCGCGCCCCGACCGGCGCCGGCAAGGGCATCGGCGGCGTCATCCCAAACCTGCTGGACTATCCCGGGTCGGCCTTCGATCCTGAACGCGGGCACCGGCTGCCGGCACGCGCGGCGGCGAGCCACGTCAACCGGCTAGAGCGTGATGATTTTGGGTAGAATCAAAATCATGACGCTCTAGCCCTTGTTTTATCGAGCATGTTTATGCGTCTGGGTGAAGCAACCCAAACCATCATGATCTAGAACGCGAGCGGTGCTGCGCGGCTGCGGCGCCCAGCTCTGGGTGTTCGTCCAGGACCTATCCCAGCGCAAGGCCGTCTATCCGCGCTGGCAAAGTTGTCTGGCCAACACGTCGTAGCAGTTTTTTGGGACCGCGGATGATGGCACCGCCCGCTATCTCTCGGCGTGCCCGGCCAACGGACCATCAGCTTTGAGACGCAGGGATCGTCGTACTCGGATCAGGGGATCACCAAGCCGGACAGCACCTCTGCCAGCGTCGGGGAGCAAGTCCAGAGGCGCCACCTGCTCAAGGCCGACGAAGTCATGCGTCTTGGCGCTGCCAGGCCGATCGTGCTGGTCGCCGGTGAGCCGCCTTTCCTCCTCGATCGCATCAGATATCGAGCCTCAAGCTGTGATCAGGCCGCAC
>JBBROR010000308.1:0-4100 GCA_038229175.1 Acetobacterales bacterium
CAGCGACATCGTGACCCGTGCCGTCATGGCCACGGTGGAGGGCTGCCAATGCTGGCCGGCCTCGATCAGGTTGGCCATCTGGGCGGTGGCGGGATCGGCGAACGGGCCGTAATCGATGATGCGCTTGCCGCTGACATGGCCCTCGTCGGCCACGATCAGATCAGGGGCGCCGATCGCCTCGGCCATGGCGCGCCCTTTTGCGGTGACGCCGCACAGCATCAGCGGGTCCGACGGCCACAGCATCGAATGCAGATCAAGCAGGATGTCTGCGCTGTCGACCAGCTTGCGCATCTGGCGGGCGCGCATGGTCTCGCAGGTTTCGCGCGGGCCTTCCAGAACATCGATATCCCAGACGCGGTTGAGGTCTTCATCGACGAAGCGGCTTGCGGTCGGCTGCGCCGGATCGAACCGGGCGAAGGCTGCGAGGTTGGCGAAACCGAAAGTGAGCGTGCCCCGGAGCGGCCGGATCTGCTCGCGGAGCAGGCGGTCCAGCAGGATGGCGCCGGCGATCTCGTTGCCATGCGTGAGTGCCAGCACGGCGATATGGGGTCCGGGCAGATCGCTGCGCAGCATGGTGAACCCGGGCAGGCCGATATTGCCGGCGATCCAGGGGGAAAGGTCGGGGGCTTTGAGTCGGACGTCAAACGCCGGCAGGACCGGTTGGGCAAACGTCACGCCATCCCGACCGCCGCTCATGGCGAGAGGCGGTTCGGTGCCAGGCTTTGGTGGGACAGGCGCTGGGCGAGGCTGCGGATGAAGCGGTCGCAGGCATCGAGTTCGCTCTGCGCGATCCACTCATCGGGCTTGTGGGCCTGCTGGATGGAGCCGGGGCCGCACACGATGGTGGGGATTCCGCCGCCTTCGTAGATGCCGCCCTCGGTGCCGTAGCTGACCTTGCCGGTGCTGTTCGAGCCGGTGACCTGCTTGATCAGCGCCGTCAGCGCGTGGCCTTCCGCCAGCCCCATGCCGGGAATATCGCCGATCACCTCGTAGGTGAAGCCGGTGGCGGGGTCGATGGCGTGCATCGCGGGCTCGATATGCTCGGCGATATAGGCGCGCAGCCTTGCATACTCGGCGTGCGGGTCGTGGCCTGGCACGCAGCGCCATTCCATGACGAATTCGGCGGCGTCGGGGATGATGTTGAGGATGGTGCCGCCGGACATCGTGCCGACATGGGCGGTGGTGTGGGGCGGGTCGAAGCCTTCGACAAAGGGGCCTTCGACGGACAGGCGCTTCGCCTCGGCGGCGACATGGCCGATCGCCTGGGCGGCGGCGAACACGGCGTTGACGCCGCGGGCCGGCTCGCTGGAATGGCCGGCGCGGCCGCGCACACGGACCCGGATGGCCACGCGGCCTTTATGGGCCAGGATCGGCTGCATCAGGCTGGGCTCGCCCACCACGCACATGTCTGGGCGCAGGCCGCTTGCTGCCAGATCGTGCATCAGGACGCGGGCGCCTTCCATGGTCGTTTCTTCGTCGGAGGTGATGAACAAATGGATGGGGCGCGCAAGGTTCATGGCCACGAGATCGGGCACCGCCGCAAGGCAGCTGGCGACGAAGCCCTTCATGTCGCAGGCGCCACGGCCGTAGAGTTTTCCGGCCTCGGCGCGCAGCACGAAAGGATTGTGGCTCCAGTCCTGGCCGTCCACCGGCACGGTGTCGACATGGCCGGACAGTGCGATGCCGCCGGCGGCTTGGGGGCCGATGATGGCGTGCAGGTTGGTTTTGTCGCCGGCGGCGCTGAGGCTGGTGCGGGCAAGGACGCCATGCGCGCCCAGGAATTCCTGGACGAAGCCGATCAGCGCCTGGTTGGAGTTGCGGCTGGTGGTGTCGAATGCCACGAGATGCGCCAGCATGTCGACGGTGGAGGGACGGGCGGCCAGAACGGGGAGGGTATGATCCATGGCGGTCACTTTAACCACCATCCCTTTTGCTGCAACCGCGTGCCGACCGTCTGGCCATTTCTGTCACGCTTGCTATACGTGCCCCAAGCCTAGGCGTATTTGGGAGATGGCGAATATGAAGACGCGCTCGGGATTGTTGACGACAGCGATTTTTTTCGCCGCAACAATCACCTGCCCCGCATCGGCGCACGCCCAGGCCACGCCGATCACGGTGGCCGTCGGTGCCCCCGTCACCAGCATGGACCCGCATTACCACACGCTGTCGCCCAACGAGCAGGCTCACGCGCATGTCTTCGATCGTCTTGTCGAGACCGACGAGAAGGCGCGGCTGCGGCCGGGGCTGGCGGAAAGCTGGAAGCTGGTCGACGACAAGACGTGGGAATTCAAGCTTCGCACCACCAATTTCCATGATGGCAGCCCGTTCACGGCCGAGGACATCGCCTACACCATCGCCCGCGTGCCCACCGTGCCGAACAGCCCGGGCAGCTTTGCCATCTACACCAACGCGGTCTCGCGCGTTGAGATCGTTGATGCGCACACCATCCGGCTGCACACCAAGGGTGTGTATCCGTTGCTGCCGGTGGATCTCAGCCAGGTCTTTGTCATTTCGCACAAGCTTGGACCCAACCCCGCCACAGAAGATTTCAATAACGGAAAGAACACGAACGGGACCGGTCCGTTCCGGTTCGTCTCCTATAAAAACGGCGATCGCATCGAATTGGATCGCAACGATGGGTTCTGGGGCGAAAAGCCGGCGTGGTCGCATGTGACGTATCGGATGATCACCAACGAGGCGGCGCGGACGGCGGCACTGTTGTCGGGCGACGTGGCGTTGATCGACAGCGTGCCCACGGCCGATATCGCCACATTGCGGACCGATCCGCGGATGAAGCTGTGGGAGACGGTGTCGCTGCGGCTGATCTACATCATGCTCGACCAGTCCCGCGAGGGCCCGACGCCGTTCGTCAAAGGACCCAACGGCGAGACGCTCGACAAGAACCCGCTGAAGGACCGGCGGGTGCGCGAGGCGTTGTCGATCGCCATCAACCGCCCGGCCATCGTGGACCGGGTGATGGAGAACGCGGCCATCCCGTCCGGCCAGTTCCTGCCGCCCGGCAGTTTTTCATACGCGCCCGATGTGACTCCGCCGGCGTTCGACCCGGCGCGTGCCAAGGCGTTGCTGGCCGAGGCCGGGTATCCGAATGGGCTGACCATCACGTTGCATAGTTCGAACGACCGTTATTTGAACGACGCCAAGATCGTGCAGACCGTGGGCCAGATGTGGTCGCGCATCGGCATCAAGACCACGGTGGAGCCGTCGCCCTGGGCCAACTTCGTGGGCCACGCCAGCAAGCAGGATTATTCCGCGTTCCTGCTGGGCTGGGGCAGCTCGACCGGTGAATCGTCCAATCCGCTGCGCTCCCTGGTGGCCACCTTCGACGCCAGCAAGGGGCGTGGCGCGGTGAACCGGGCGCGTTACAGCAATCCGGCGCTGGACGCGTTGATCGACAAGGCGCTGGTGACGGTGGACGATGGGGCCCGCGAGAAGATCCTGATGGACGGCGTGCGGATGGTGATGGCCGACCAGGCGCTGATCCCGTTGCACCAGCAGAAGAACACCTGGGCCACCAAGGCGGGACTGACCTATATTCCGCGTGCGGATGAGGAAACCCGGGTTTTCGACCTGCGTCCGTCCAAATAGAGGCGAGATGCTGCAATGACCGGTTGGCTTGTCCGTCGTCTGATTCAGGCTGGTTTCGTGATGCTGGCGATGTCGGCGATCGTGTTCGTGGGCCTGCACGCAATCGGCAACCCCATCGACATCCTGATCTCGCCGGATGCCGACCAGGCGGAGCGGGCACGCGCGATAGCGGCCCTTGGCCTGGATAAGCCGTTGTGGGAGCAGTATTATTACTTCCTGCGCGGCGCGTTGCAGGGCGATCTCGGCCGCAGCTTCGTGTTCAACGAGCCGGCGCTGAAGCTTATTCTGGGGCGGATGCCCGCCACATTGGAACTGGCTGTGACGGCGGTGCTGATGTCGGTGTTGGTGGGGCTTCCCTTGGGCCTGTTTGCCGGGCTTTATCCCCACAGCTTTGCCGGCCGCAGCGTGATGGCCGGCAGCATCCTGGGGTTTTCGCTGCCGGGCTTCTGGGTCGGGCTGATGCTGATCATGGTGTTCGCCGTGTCGCTGGGATG
>JBBROR010000309.1:0-4090 GCA_038229175.1 Acetobacterales bacterium
AACCTGCAACCCGAGAACGCGCAACCTGGAATGCTGCAAATCGGCGTCACGCTGCCGACCGGCATGAAGATCACGCCGCAGGCCGCCCCCGGCAGCGTCCTGCAGCCGCTCAACCCCGGCCTCGCCGCGATGCCCGACTATCTCGCCGATTCCGCCGTCGCCATGGCGCTCTCCCCCAACCACCAGGCGCTGCTGGTGCTCACCAGCGGCTACAACCGCACCACCGACGCCACCGGCCGGCGCATAGCAGAGCTCTCAGGCGAATACGTCTTCGTCTACGACATCACCGGCGAAACCCCGATCCGCCGCCAGGTCGTGGGCCTGCCCAACAGCTTCATCGGCCTCGCCTGGGCGCCCGACGGCCAGAGCTTCTTCGCAAGCGGCGGCGTCGACGACAGCATCAGTCGCTTCGTCTGGGCAGAAAACCGTTTCGTGCCCGGCTTCACCACACAGCTCGCCCACAAGGCCGGCATCGGCGTGGGCGTCAAACCCGTCGCCGGCGGAATCGGCATCAGCCCAGACGGCACCCGCCTGCTCGTCGCCAACTACGCCAACGACAGCGTCACCATGCTCGACGCCACCACCGGCGCCCTCCTCGCCGAGCGCGACCTCCGCCCCGGCCGGATCGACCCGCGCGATGCCGGCAAACCCGGCGGCGCCTATCCATGGACAGTGGCCTGGACGTCCGCCAACCGCGCCTATGTCTCGATCCAGCGTGACCGCGAGCTCGTCACCCTCTCCGCCACCGCCAACACCATCGCCGTCACCGGCCGCATCCGCCTGCGCGGCCAGCCCAACCAGATGCTGGCCAACGCCGCCGGCACACGCCTCTACGTGGCGCTCGACAACAGCGATTCCGTGGCCGCGATCGACACCGCCACCAACGCCGTCCTCGCCGATATTTCAGCCACCGCGCCGTCCGAAATCCTGCCCAACCCGGCGGGCCTGCGTGGCGCCAACCCCAACGCGCTGGCCCTGTCGCCAGACGAGCGCACACTCTTCGTAAGCCTCGGCGGCCTTAACGCCATCTCCGTCATCCAGATCGACAGCGACGTGTTGCCGCCAGCCAACGCCACCCCTGCACTCAAGGACGACGACGACGACGCGCCACCTGCCAAAAAGCCAAGCCGCGTCATCGGCCTCATTCCCACCGGCTGGTATCCCAATGCCGTGGCCCTTGGTGACAGCGGCCGCACACTCTACGTCGCCAACGGCAAATTCCCGGCCGGGCCAAACCCGAGCGGCTGCCGCGCCAGCGCCAGTTGCCAGGGTGCCAACCAATTCGTGCTGCAACTCGAAAAGGCCGGGCTGCTCTCCATGCCGCTCCCCGATCACGCAACCCTCGCCCGCCTCACCCGCCAGGTGGCACAGAACAACAACTTCCCCACCGTCTCCAACCTCGCCAGCCACGACACCGTGATGCAAGCCCTCCGCTCACGCATCCGCCACGTCATCTACGTCATCAAGGAAAACCGCACCTATGATCAGGTGCTGGGCGATCTCGAAACCGGCAACGGAGACCCGAAACTGGCGCTGTTCCCCAACGCCATCGGCCCCAACCACCACGCCCTGGCCCGCAATTTCGTCACACTCGACAATTTCTACGATTCCGGCGCCGTCAGCCCCACCGGCTGGAACTGGTCCACCGCGGCGCGCACCACCGACATGACGGAAAAGACCGTGCCGTTGAACTACGCCCAGCGCGGAATGACCTATGACTGGGAAGGCATGAACCGCAACATCAACGTGGCCCTCCCCACCCTCGCCGCCCGCATCGCCGCCGACAGCCGCGTTCCAAACGACCCAGACATCGTCCCCGGCACCGCCGACGTCGCAGCTCCCGACGCCGCCGGCGGCGAGCCGGGCGCCGGCTATATCTGGGATCTCGCAATCCGCGCCGGCCTCACCGTGCGCAACTACGGTTTCTACGGCGACCTCTCCCGCTACTTTCCCGGCAACCCCAAACGCATCCCCCTCGAACGCGATCCCGCCGCCGCCGGCCTTGCCGTATTCTTCCCCACCAAGGAAAAACTCGCTGATCGCACCGACCTGCATTTCCGCGGCTACGACATGGACTTCCCGGATTTCTGGCGCATCCGCGAATGGCAGCGCGAATTCGCAATCGCCGATGCCGCCGGCACCGTCCCCAGCCTCACCCTGATGCGCCTACCACACGACCATTTCGGCAACTTCACCACCGCAATCGACGGCGTGAACACCGTCGAAACCCAGTTCGCCGACAACGACTACGCCCTGGGCCTGCTCGTCGAGACCGTGGCGAAATCAAAAGTCGCCGACAATACCCTCATCTTCGTCCTCGAAGACGACGCCCAGAACGGCCCCGACCACGTGGACGCCCATCGCAGCCCCGCCTTCGTCATCGGCCCCTACGTGAAACAACGCGCCCTCGTCTCCAGCCACCACACCACCGTCTCCATGCTCCGCACCATCGAGGAAGTCCTGAACCTCCCCCCCATGGGTCTCAACGACGGCCTGGCCGAACCCATGAGCGACGTCTTCGACCTCGCCCAATCCAGCTGGACCTACCGCGCCATCGTCCCAGACATCCTGCGCACCACCCAACTCCCGCTACCCGCCAAAGCCGCCAGCCTCGATGGCCCCATCTGCCCCAGCCTGCGCACCCGCACCAGCGCCTACTGGGCCAAGGTCAGCCGCGGCCAGAATTTCAACGTCGAAGACCATCTGAACGTAGACGCCTTCAACCGCGCCCTCTGGACCGGCCGCATGGGGTTCTGGGCGGCCTATCCCGCCCGGGATGGCATCGATCGACGCGAAAACCGGCGAACCGAGGCCTGCCGATGATCCCAATCCCAACACACCGACCCCCCAGGCATAAACCACCCGGAACAATAAGGTTGGCCAAAGCGGCAATACCCTTCATCCCGGAATGAACAGCACCCCACCGAGCCTCGGTGCAATTCCCACACCCGGCGCAGCCCCCGCACCCGGAGTAGCCTCCACAAGGGAATGCGCGGCCTCCAGGGTCAACAGCGCGGGTCTGCTGATGCAAGTTGGCCTCACAATCACCCCAACTGTCGCATGCCCCACCGCCGCATCACGCGCGTCGGGGAAAAATCTGCTTTCTCATTCCCCACCACCAGGCACAAGGCCCTGACGATATCGAAAATGCGATGCGCGCGGGTGGGAGAAATTGCCGGGATAATCAACATAACAAGAACACAACGATCGCCTCATCGTAAAAAAATTATCCCAGACGGGCAACCACCATCAACAGCCGAGCAACGCCATGGCCGAAACGACGCACCGAACGCCACGCTAATCACTGCGAACTCAGAGCATGATTTTGTAACCCATCCTTATCTCAAGCAATATTCCCCCGAAGCAACATTCTGGGGACACCATTAAGCCCTGAACGATCAGCACTCTTCAGGGCCATTTCGATTAAATATTGACGTCATGGAATTGCAATGTGACCGTAGTCGGCGGGCTCCTCCAGCCGGCTCGCATCCAACCGTATAGGAACGTCCGGTGGACAACGCCCTCCAAGCCGACAGGGTGCTACTCGAACTGTGCCCAGGCGGCGCTCTTTTCCTGGCGCCCACCGGCCAAATTATGCACGCGAACAAAGCGGCACAATACCTTCTGCACAATCATCCGGCATTGTTTGAAAAAAGCGGCCAGATTGCCATACGCCGTATAAACGAGGCAAAACTGTTCGCCGAGGCCCTGGCAGAAACCTGCGCAAAACGCTGCCCAAGCTTGGTCACCCTACGAAGCCGAGCGGGTGCCCCCATCCTCGCCATCTCCCTGTCCCCGGCGCCCGACGGTCATCACACACTCGCGGTCATCGCAGACCTCTATGCCAAGCTTGCAATCGAAACCGACGATCTCCGCGCCCTCTTCGGCTTCACCCTCGCCGAGGCCCGCATCGCCACGGCCCTCGCCAACGGCGCAACCGCCACCACCATGGCCACCGACCTCAATATCTCCATCACCACCATACGCGCCCATATCCGCGCCCTGCTTCCCAAAGCCGGTGCCACCTCCCAAAGCCGGCTGATCGCCGTGATGCTCCGCGCCGAACACGCAAGGCCCTACCTCCCCCCGC
>JBBROR010000310.1:0-4080 GCA_038229175.1 Acetobacterales bacterium
CCGGACCTGAAGGTCCGCGTGATCAACATCGTCGACCTGATGCGCCTGCAGCCGGAGCGCGAGCATCCGCATGGCCTGAGCGACACGGATTACGACGGCTTGTTCACGACCGACAAGCCGATCATTTTCGCCTTTCACGGCTATCCCAGCCTGGTTCACAGCCTGACCTATCGGCGTGCCAACCGCCACCTGCACGTCCGCGGCTACAAGGAGGAGGGCACGATCACAACGGCCTTCGACATGCGGGTGCAGAATGAGCTGGACCGGTTCCACCTCGTGATAGACGTCGTCGACCGGGTGCCGGGGCTGGGCACCAAGGGCGCCTACCTGAAGCAGCGGATGCAAGACAAGCTGGTCGCGCACAAGCACTACATCGACGAGCATGGCGAGGATTTGCCCGAGATCCGTGACTGGATGTGGGCCCAGCCGTCATGACGGCTGGGCTTGTCACCACGGCACAGGCTCTGGTTGGGGCCGGCCGCGGATTGCTGGCGATGGATGAGAGCAATCCGACCTGTGACAAGCGCTTTGCCAAGGTTGGCATTCCCCAGACCGTCGAGATGAGGCGGGCCTGGCGGGAGCTGCTCATCACGACACCTGGCCTGGCAATCAGCATCAGCGGCGCCATCCTGTACGACGAGACGATCCGGCAAAGTGACCTGCACGGCCGGCGACTTGTCGATCTGATGGCCGAGACTGGTATCATTCCTGGCATCAAAGTGGACACGGGGGCGAAGCCGCTGGCGCTGCATCCCGGCGAAAAGATCACCGAGGGGCTGGACGGTTTGCGCGGCCGCCTGGCCGAGTATGCCGGCATGGGCGCGCGCTTCGCCAAATGGCGCGCGGTAATCGGCCTGGAGGACGGCCAGCCAAGCAAGGCCGGTATCCGTGCCAACGTGCAGGCGCTGGCCCGCTACGCCGCACTCTGCCAGGAGGCCGGGATCGTGCCCATCGTCGAGCCGGACGTGCTGATGGAGGGGCGGCACACGATGGAGCGGTCCCGGGTCGTGACCGGCGAGGTGCTGGAAGCTTTGTTCGAGGCGTTGGACACCCAGTCCGTCATGCTGGAGGGACTTATTCTGAAGGCGAACATGGTGCTGCCCGGCCTCGAATGCCCCACGCAGGAGACGGTGCAGGAGGTTGCCGCGGCCACGGTGCAATGCCTGCTGGCCGGCGTGCCGGACATTGTCGCCGGCGTGGCCTTCCTGTCCGGCGGACAGTCCGCCCTTCTGGCCTCGGCGCGCCTCAACGCCATCAATGTTATTGGAGTGTCGGAGAAGGCGCCGTGGCCACTGGTGTTCTCGTTCGCGCGGGCGATCCAGCAGCCTGCTTTGGAAATCTGGCGCGGCCAGCAGGAAAATGTGGCGGCGGCCCAACGCGCCCTGCGTCATCGTGCCGGGTGTAACCACGCGGCTTTGAGCGGGAAGTACAACGCTGCCATGGAGGATGACCCAGCCTGTCAGAAGGCCTGGTGATGACCTCGGCCACGCTTGGCCCGTTGCGCCTGCACCTCGTCCGCCACGGGGAGACAGCGTGGTCGCTTTCAGGCCAGCACACGGGAAAGACCGATCTGGCGTTGACGACGCACGGCGAAGCCCAGACCCGCGCGTTAAAACCGCTGCTCGACACCATCCACTTCGACGCCGTGTTCACCAGCCCGGCGCTGCGCGCACGGCAAACCTACGGGCTGGCCGGCCCGGCCCGGCCGGCGGCGGTGGTCGAACCGGACCTGGCCGAGTGGGACTATGGATCGTATGAGGGCAGGACCTCAGTGGACATCCGCAAGGACCGGCCAGGCTGGAAAATCTACCGCGACGGCTGCCCCGGTGGCGAAAGCCCTTCCAAAGTGTCGGACCGCGCCGACCGGCTTATTTCCCGGCTTCGCCTTTTGGGGGGAAACGTCGCGCTGTTCTCCCATGGTCAGTTCGGCTGCACCCTGGCGGCGCGTTGGATCGGATTGCCGGTCCTGCAAGGCGAGCATCTTCAGCTCGGGACGGCGACGCTGAGCATTCTTGGCTTCAACCCATCCCATCCCGATGTGCGCGTTATCGCCGGGTGGAACATCTCCGCCGGGATGGGCGTGCCTGCGTAATTTCCGACCCTGCTCGCCGGGTGGCCTCTCGCCTTAGATTGCTGTCATCGAATGCACGTGGCGAGGTGCAAGACCTCGCCCAGAGCCGCGTTTCCCCATGCGAAAAGACGATGCCGTCGTCCCGGCAGATTCCGTATCCGCCATTTTGGCTCTCACTTGACCGATGGCACCATTGCTGCGGCCGGCGCCGTGATCTCTGTGCGCGGTGCCGTGGTCGATGTGCGGTTCGACGACGGCGCGTTGCCGCCGATCGACACGGCGTTGGTCGTGGAATGGGACCGGCCTATGCCGCTTGTGCTGGAGGTGCACGGACACGTCGACACCCATACCGTTCGGGGCATTGCGATGCAGGCGACGGCCGGGCTGTCCCGCGGTGGATGCCGCCACGAAGGAAGCGACCGAACACACCGCTGCCGCCAGGGCTTCTCTGGCAACCGAGCACGACGCGGAACAGGCCGCACGGTCCGATCGCGCGAGCCAGCTTGGTGCAACGCAGCCAAGACGGTGCAGCTCCACTATGCGCAGTTTCTCGAACTGGAATCGTTCACCCGCTTCGGCGGCACGCCGGACTAGAGCGTGATGATTTTGGGTAGAATCAAAATCATGACGCTCTAGAGGGGGCAGCAGCAACTGACAGGAGGCGCACGCATCCGCGCGATTCTGGACCAGCCGCAGCATGCCTCTCTGCGGCTGGCCGACGAGGTGGCATTGGTGATGGCTGTGCAATCTGGCCTGCTGGACGCGCTGCCGATGCCCGAAGTTGCCAAATTCCGGCTTGGCCTGCGCCAGGCGATCGATACGGGTGCTGCGGCCAGCGTCCATCAGATACAGACCCAAGGGACGCTCGACGCCCTCGGCGAGGCGGGGCTGTCCGAGGTGTTGGCGACCTACGCTGCCACAATCGTCGCCGCCAAGCCGGCCACTACCACCAAGTCCGCATCACGGAGCGTCTCGCCGATGTCACCGTACGCATCGACAGCATTCGCCAGCTTGGCGCGGTGATGAATGCCATGCGGGGCATCGCGGCCGCGCCCGCCCGACAGGCCCGCCCGGCAGGCCCGCACGCAACTGCACGCCGTGGACCGATATGCCGCCACCATCGGCGTTGTCATTTCGCAGGTGCTCGCAATGATGCCGAACGACCAGCTCGCCGCCCAGATCGCCAGCGCCGTCTACGCCGGCTTCGCCATAGGCGAGGTCGATCGGCTGGAGGTCGTTTTCCCGCAGTGGAAGCCGGCCCAGCGCACCCGCATCATTCGTCAATCCTTGCGACCGCTCGACCCCGCGGCCTTTCCGGCGCCGGCCAATGGCAATTTCCCGTTGTTGAACCTCGCACCTTCAGATGTGCTCCTATCGCTCACGCCGGATTACCTGCACGCGCAGCTCTGTCGAGCGGCGCTTCATAGCTTAGCCGGCGAGAACGAGGCACGGATGGAGGCCGTGGCGGCGGCCCACAGCCATACGCAGAGTGAACTCGCTTCCCTACAGGCCACGCAGCGCCGTGTCCGGCAGGAAGAGATCACCGCCGAAATCATCGAACTTTCGGCGGGCGAGGCGGCAATCCGCGCACGCTTAGCCAGACACGCCCGCCGGTATGAGTGTTTTTTTGGCGCACCGCCGCCGGCCAACCTGGCGCGCGATACCGACGGCTGCAAGCGTTGGAACGGTCAATGCTCGCGGACGTTGGTTTAACCAAGCATCTCTGGAAACAAGGTCTTCAACCCCTCCGCGTTCGCATCGCACCGCCCACGCTCGGTAATCAACCCCGTCACCAGCCGAGAAGGCGTCACATCGAACGCCGGGTTCGCCGCCGGACTTCCCGTCGGCACCACCCGCACCGTGGCCATTGCCCCATCCAACCCGCGCCCCGTAATCGTCGTCACCTCGGACGCCGCCCGCTCCTCGATCGGAATTTCGGTTACCCCGTCCGACACCGTCCAATCGATCGTCGACGACGGAAACCCCACCCAGAACGGCACATCGTTGTC
>JBBROR010000311.1:0-4066 GCA_038229175.1 Acetobacterales bacterium
AACGACAATGAGCTTTATTCATCATTTCGACGCCACGGTTCTGCGCGAATACGATATTCGCGGGATTGTGGGCAAAACGCTGCATCCCGCCGACGCCTTTGCCATTGGTCGCTGTTTTGGCTCGGTGGTAATGCGCGCCGGTGGCAAGACCGTGGCGGTGGGCTACGACGGCCGCGTGTCGTCGCCAGACCTTGAGCCGGCTTTGGTGGATGGGCTGAAATCTAGCGGGATCGAGGTGATTCGCGTGGGCCTGGGGCCGACGCCGATGCTGTATTTTGCGTCCACCATCCACAAGACCGATGGCGCCATCATGGTGACGGGCAGCCACAATCCGCCGGATTACAACGGCTTCAAGATGATGTTGGCGCGCAAGCCGTTCTTCGGCACGCAGATCCGCGATCTTGGGCAGATGGCGGAGAGCGGTGACGTGGTGGCGGAAGCCGCAGGGTCTGATAGCACGATCGACGTGTCTGAGGCGTATATCGATCGTCTGGCGCAGGATTGGGATGGCGGCACGCGCGCGTTGAATGTGGTGTGGGACAACGGCAACGGGGCGGCAGGCGACGTGCTGGTGCGGCTGGTGAAGCGGCTGCCGGGCACGCACATCATTTTGTATCCGGAGATCGATGGGGACTTTCCGAACCATCACCCGGACCCTACGGTGCCGAAAAACCTTGAGGCGCTGATTGCCGAGGTGCACGCCCGCAAGGCGGACCTGGGCATTGCATTCGATGGCGATGCCGATCGGATCGGGGCGGTGGACAATAAAGGCGAGATTTTGTTCGGCGACCAGCTTCTGGTGATACTGGCACGCGACGTGCTGAAGACGCACCCAGGCGCCACCATCATCGCTGACGTGAAGGCGAGCCAGGTGCTGTTCGACGAAGTGGCCAAGGCGGGTGGCACTCCGTTGATGTGGAAGACCGGGCACAGCCTGATAAAGGCCAAGATGGCGGAGACCGGCTGTCCGCTGGCCGGTGAGATGTCGGGCCATGTGTTCTTTGCCGACAAGTGGTATGGCTTCGACGATGCGCTGTATGCCGGCGTGCGTCTGCTGGGCATTGTGGCGCGGATGGACGAGACCTTGGCCGATGTGCGTGAGGCGTTGCCGCATGTGGTGAACACGCCAGAGTTGCGGTTCAACTGCGATGATCAGCGGAAATTCACCGTGATTACCGAGGTTGCGGCCCGGCTGGCGGCGGAGGGGGCGAACGTTTCTGAGATCGACGGCGTGCGTGTGCTGACCGATGACGGTTGGTGGCTGCTGCGCGCTTCCAACACCCAGGCGGTGCTGGTGGCGCGGTGCGAGGCGTCGACGGAAGAAGGGCTGGGACGGTTGAAGACGGCGTTGGTGATGCAGCTTGAGGCGAGTGGGCTGGAAGCGCCGGATTTTTCCGGTGAGAACGCTGGGCATTAGACCGGCTTGTAGCAGGCTCTGGTGTTTCCCTCGGCGGGCCGCGACACTGTTTGGCGAAGGAGACTCCGATGCTGCAGACACAACCCGCTCGCGTAGGCCAAGCTGAACATGAGATCGACACGCCGGCCTTGGTGATCGATCTGGATGCGTTCGAATCGAACCTCGATACGATGGCTGGGTTGATTTCGGCCGCCGGCGTGAAGCTTCGGGCGCACGCCAAGACCCATAAATCGCCGGTGATAGCGCATTTGCAGATGGCGCGAGGTGCTGTGGGGCAATGTGTGCAGAAGGTGGCCGAGGCTGAGATACTTGCCTGGGGTGGCGTTCCCGACATTTTGGTGAGCAACGAGGTTGTGGGCGCCGACAAGCTGGCGCGCCTTGCTGCGCTGGCGCGGATTACGCGGATCGCCGTGTGCGCCGACGATGCATCCCAGGTGGCAGCGATCGAGGCGGCGGCGGCGGCGGCCGATGTGACGATTTCGGTGCTGGTGGAGATCGATGTGGGGGCCGGCCGTTGCGGTGTGGCGCCTGGGCCGGATGCGGTGGCCTTGGCGCAGGTAATCGCCGCGTCGCCGCATCTGACATTCGGCGGCCTGCAGGCCTATCACGGCAGCGCCCAGCATGTGCGTACCCTGGCGGGCCGCGCGGCCGCCGTTGCCGCCGCGTGCGAAGATTCGCGGCGGACGGTGGAGCAGTTGCGCCAGGTTGGGCTGGAGTGCGCGATTGTGGGCGGGGCCGGGACCGGCACGTTTGAAATGGAAGCCGCGTCTGGCGTATATACCGAGATCCAGGCTGGCAGTTACTGCTTTATGGATGCGGACTACGCCGCCAATCTGGATGTCGAAGGCAAGCCGATCAGTCGGTTTCGCCACAGCCTGTTTGTTCTTTCCACGGTGATGAGCACGGCGCAGCCGGGTGTGGCGGTGCTCGATGCCGGCCACAAGGCGGTGGCGATTGACAGCGGGATGCCTTTGGTTTGGCAGCGGCCTGAACTTGCCTATGTCGGCGCCAGCGACGAACACGGCAAGCTGTCGGTATCGGCTGGGTCTGACGGGCCGCTTGTGGGCGAAAAGCTGCGCCTGGTGCCGGGCCATTGCGACCCGACGGTGGATCGCTTCGACTGGTTTGTGGGCGTACGCCGGGGGCGGGTGGAATGCCTCTGGCCTGTGGCAGCGAGAGGTGGGTTCGCCTGACACCTGCATCTCAAGGTATCGATTGCAGCATGGAAGCTGCAATCAATCGCTTGGCTGGCATATTTGCACGTTCATAAACGCCGCGTTCGCCTGGCTGGCTCGCGAAGGCGGTTGTGATGCCCAGCACCGTTTCTGCGCCGCCGAGATAGAGTATGCCGTCGTTTGACATTTGCTTGGCGATGGATTCCAACACCCGGGACTTGGTGGGCTGGTCAAAATAGATCAACACGTTGCGGCAGAACACGACATCGAACTGCCCCAGGGCGCGAAGGTCGGCCAGGAGATTCCATACGCGAAACTGCGCCATTGTCCGGATCGCATCGTTGACCCGCCAATTTGCGCCGTCTTTTTGGAAATATTTGACCAGGTTCTGTATCGGTAGTCCGCGCTGGACCTCGAACTGCGTGTAGAGCCCTTCCGTCGCGCGGGCGAGCGGCTCGCGCGCGATGTCGGTGCCGATTATCTCGACCGTTCGGTTGCCCAGCATCGCCTTGTTTTCTGACAGGATCATCGCAAGCGAATAGGCTTCCTGCCCGGTGCTGGCCGCGGCTGACCATATGCGCAGCTTCGCGCTGGCCGGCCGCGTTGAAGTGAGCCGTGGGAGGGCGTGATTTTTAAAATGCGTGAAAGGTTTTTCATCGCGGAAAAAGAAGCTCTCGTTGGTCGTCATCGCTTCGATGACTTCCTGTTCCAGCTTTCCGCCTGGGCTGCCGATTGTAGGTAGCCGGAGATGACCGGCCAGGGCGTCAAGATCTGGGATGCCGAGACGCTTCATCACCGGGCCCAGGCGGTTTTCGAGCAAATACAATTTGTCCGGCCCTATCACCAGGCCGGATCCAGCGTAAAGCAGTCTGGAAAGCGTATCGAAACTGCCAGGCTTCATCGTGTTCGAGCCTCCAGAATGTCACGGATTTTTGCAGCAAGAAGGGGTAGCGAAAGGACTGCGTGGCACAGCCCCGCCTGGGCTATGGCGCCAGGCATGCCCCACACCACGCTGGTCGCCTCGTCCTGTGCCAAGGCGGTGCCGCCGGCCTGGATGAGATCGCGCGTGGCGGCCAGGCCGTCCTGTCCCATGCCGGTGAGCATGACCATCAGCACCCGGCCGGCACAGGCGAGCGAGGCCGTTCGCAGCATGGGATCGACGGAGGGGCGGCAGAAATTCTCGGGCGGATCTTCCGTCAGCCGCACCCGCAGGCCGGCGGCGTTCGCGTCGACGCACAGATGCCGGTCGCCAGGTGCGAGGTAGATGTGGCCTGCTTTTAGCTGCTCGCCATGCTCGGCCTCATGGCAGGGCATGCCGCCGAGCCTTGTGAGATGCTCGGCAAGGATGCGGGTGAAGGTGCGCGGCATATGCTGGGTGAGCACGACCGGTACGGACAGCGTGGGGCCCAGGCCTTGCACGAGGGTGAACAGCGCCTGGGGCCCCCCTGTCGAGCTGCCGATTGCCAGCAGGCTG
>JBBROR010000312.1:0-4053 GCA_038229175.1 Acetobacterales bacterium
CCGCCCGCACCAGCTCGACGACACGTTGGAGAAGCTGCTGCACGAGAAGGAGGTGACGGGGCGTTCGGCCTGGACGCGCCTGTTCGACGAGACCATCGCCGGCCTGCGGGTAAGCATCGATGGCGAGGAGCTGACGGTCTCGGCGGCGCTCAACCAGTTGTCCGACACCGATCGGACCACACGAGAGAAGGCCGGCCATGCCATCGGCGCGGTGTTTGCGGCCAATGCGCGGTTGTTCGCGCTGATCACCAACACGCTGGCCAAGGACAAGGAGATCATCGACACGTGGCGGCACTACCCGGCACCATCGAGCTATCGCAACCGCTCGAACATGGTCGAGGACGAGGTGGTGGATGCGCTGGTGACGGCGGTTGTGGGAGATTTCCCACGGCTGTCGCATCGTTATTATGCCATGAAGGCAAAGTGGCTGGGGCTGGACAAGTTGCAGCACTGGGACCGCAACGCGCCGCTGCCGGGTGACGATGACAGGCTGATCGCATGGGATGAAGCAAAGCGCCGGGTGCTCGCGGCCTATGGCGCGTTTTCGCCGGAACTGGCCGAAGTGGGCGATGCGTTCTTCAGCAAGCCGTGGATCGATGCCGGGTTGCACCCCGGAAAATCCGGCGGTGCGTTCGCGCATCCCACGGTGCCGTCGGCGCATCCGTATTTGTTGCTGAACTATCACGGCAAGACCCGCGACGTGATGACCTTGGCGCATGAGCTTGGGCACGGCGTGCACCAGGTAATGGCCGCCAAGCAGGGCTATCTGATGAGCGGCACGCCGCTGACGCTTGCTGAAACGGCGTCGGTGTTTGGCGAGATGCTGACGTTCAGGGCGTTGCTCGATGCCGAGACCGACCCTGCCAAGCGGCGGATCATGCTGGCGTCGAAGGTGGAGGATATGCTGAACACGGTTGTGCGCCAGATCGCGTTCTACACGTTTGAACGCCGGCTGCATGACGCGCGACGCAAGGGCGAACTGACATCCGAGCAGATCGGCGAGATCTGGCTGGACGTGCAGCGCCAGTCGCTCGGCCCGGCGTTCGAGTTCACACCAGAGTACAGCGTGTTCTGGGCCTATGTGCCGCATTTCGTACACTCGCCCTTCTACGTTTATGCCTATGCATTCGGGGATTGCCTGGTGAACGCCCTTTATGGCGTGTTCCAGTCTGGACATCCCGGCTTTCAGGCCAAATATCTTGACATGCTCCGCTCAGGCGGAACCAAGCGCCATAAAGAGTTGCTGGCACCCTTCGGCCTTGATGCGTCCGACCCGGCATTCTGGCGGCGTGGCCTGGATGTGATTTCTGGCTTCATCGACGAATTGGAGGCAACACCATCGTGAGCGGGACCGAAGACCGGGCGTCACTGTTTGGCGAGATCCGTCGGATTGCGAAAACCTCGGGCGCAGTGGGCGGCATCGCGATGCGCCTGGCCGGCAACCGGATGGGCATCAAATCCGACCGTCAGGGCCATGCCGAGGATCTGCGGGTGATCCTGGGCGGCCTCAAGGGTCCGATGATGAAGGTGGCGCAGTTCCTGACCACCATACCGGATGCGCTGCCGGAAGAATACGCAGCCGAGCTGTCGCAGCTTCAGGCCAATGCACCATCGATGGGCGCTGCCTTCGTGCGCAGGCGCATGCAGGGCGAGCTGGGGCCGAACTGGCAGTCGAATTTTGAGAGTTTCGACCTGCAGGCTTCGGCGGCGGCATCGCTGGGCCAGGTGCATCGCGCCAATTTGAAGGACGGGCAGCTGGTGGCGTGCAAGCTGCAGTATCCGGACATGGCCAGTACAATGGAAGCCGATCTGCGACAGCTGCGGCTGGCGATGTCGGTGTATCGGCGCATGGATACCAGCATCCAGACCGAGGATATCTACACCGAGCTGGATGAGCGGCTGCGCGAGGAACTGGACTACACGCGTGAGGCGGCACAGATGCGGCTCTACGGCATCATGCTGGCCGACCAGAAGTTGGTGCACGTGCCGAGACCGGTTGAGGGGTTGTCGACGCGGCGGCTGCTGACGATGAGTTGGCTCGAAGGCCGGCCGCTGATGAAACGGCTGGAGGAAGAGCCGCCAATGGAAGAGCGCAACGTGATGGCCGAGGCGCTGTTTCGCGCCTGGTACGTGCCGTTCTACCAGTATGGCGTGATCCATGGCGATCCGCATCTGGGCAACTACCAAGTGGTGCCGGATGGAACGGTGAACCTGCTCGATTATGGTGCCATCCGGGTGTTCCCGGCCAAGTTTGTGCGTGCGGTGATCGATCTTTACGAGGCGATTCGCGACAACGATCGGGAGAAATCGCACCACGCCTACCAACAATGGGGTTTCACGGATCTGTCCAACGAGAAGATGGACATCCTGAACCTGTGGGCGCGCTTTCTCTACGAGCCGTTGATGGACGATCGCGTCCGGCGGATCACCGAGGTGGACGATCCGACGTTTGGTCGTTCGGTGGCGATGAAGGTGCACGAAGGACTGAAACGCGTGGGTGGCGTGCGGCCGCCGCGTGAGTTTGTGCTGATGGACCGCAGTGCGATCGGTCTGGGCAGCGTGTTCTTCCGCCTCAAGGCCGAGATCAACTGGAGCCGGCTGTTCCAGGAGCTGATCCAGGATTTCGACACGCAGGCTTTGGCGGCTCGGCAGGTGGCGGCCCTGGCAGAGGCTGGCGTTCCAGCTTCGTTGAGCTGAGCCGAGGGGTTGGCGTTAACCTCTACATCTCAGTAGGGCTCATCAGGGTGCTGGGTCACTTAAAGGGAACACCGCAGGCACTTAAACAACAGCCTCCGGCGACCTGCAGAACGCATCAGTTCAATGACAGCTGGGGCATGGCTACCCGCTAGATCATGATGCGTTTGGGTTGCTTCACCCAAATGCATGAACATGATCGGTAAAACAAAGGCTAGAGTGGGGTGATTTTGACTCTACCCAAAATCATCACGCTCTAATGCGCAGCGGCGGGTGACAAGCTTCTTCCTGCGGGGTTGATCGGATCGATCCTGTTTACGGCCTCTTGCGCTGCACCCGCACGGGCGGGCATATGTCGCCCGTAGGTAGGGGCCGCGAATTGCTCCGCGTTCGCGGCCGTGAAATGAACCAGATCGAGGAAATGATCCGATGCGTCTTGCGGTGTTAAAAGAACGGCGCGCGTTCGAAACCCGCGTGGCGGCCTCGGCCGAGACGGTCAAGAAATTGACGGCGCTTGGCATCACGGTGGCGGTAGAGAGCGGTGCCGGGCTCGCGGCCGCTGTTTCGGATGCCGACTACCAGTCGGCCGGTGCAGAGATCGCTCCTGATACGGCAAGTGTTCTGGCCGGTGCATCAGTGGTGTTCGCCGTTCAGATGCCAGAACCGGATCTTCGCGCCCACATGGCACGTGGAACGTTGCTGGTGTGCATTGCGAACGCGTTTGGTGACACCGCGTTGGTGCAGTCACTGGCCGAGGCCGGCATCGATTGCGCCTCCATGGAGCTGCTGCCGCGCATCACGCGGGCGCAATCGATGGACGTGGTGTCCAGCCAGTCGAACCTTTCTGGCTATCGCGCGGTGATCGAGGGTGCGTTCAACTTCGATCGTGGCTTCCCGATGATGATGACGGCAGCTGGCACCGTGCCGCCGGCGCGGGTTTTTGTGATCGGCGCCGGGGTGGCCGGTCTGCAGGCGATCGCGACGGCGCGACGGCTGGGCGCTTTGGTTTCAGCGACCGACGTGCGGCCGGCAGCGAAGGAAGAGATCCGCTCGCTGGGCGCCACCTATATCGGCGTCGATGACGAGGAATCGGCGAAGCAAACCGGCGCATATGCGGGCCAGATGAGCGAGGCGTTCCGCGCCAAGCAGGCCGAGCTGATGAACGTGACGATCGCCAAGAACGACCTGGTGATCTGCACGGCCCTGGTGCTGGGCCGAAAGGCGCCGGTGCTCGTGTCGGCGGCCCAGGTGGCGGGCATGAGGGCCGGCAGCGTGATCATCGACCTCGCCTCCGACGCGGGCGGCAACTGCGAGCTGACGCAGCCCGGCCATCTGATAGTTTCGCCCAACGGCGTGAAG
>JBBROR010000313.1:0-4043 GCA_038229175.1 Acetobacterales bacterium
CATTCCCCGCGCACTGCCCGAGGCACTGCTGGAAGGGTTCGCCTGGGACGCCGCCGGTCGGACCTACGAGACGTTGGAAGACGTGCTGGCCTACGGCGCCCGCGTCGCCGGCGCGGTTGGCGCCATGATGACGGTGCTGATGGGCAAACGATCGCCTGAGACGGTGTCGCGCGCCTGCGACCTCGGCGTGGCCATGCAACTCTCCAACATCGCCCGCGACGTCGGAGAGGATGCGCGGGCTGGAAGGCTTTACCTGCCGCGAACCTGGCTGCGGGAGGAGGGCGTCGATCCCGAACTCTGGCTCGCCGACCCGGTGTTCACGCCCGAGATCGGGCGGGTGGTGGCCCGGCTGCTGGTGGTGGCCGATATTCTCTACGCCCGCGCCGATGCGGGCATAGGGCAGTTGCCGCTGGCGTGTCGTCCCGGTATCGGCGCCGCACGGCTGCTTTATGCCGAGATCGGCCACCAGGTGCTGCGCCATGGCGGTAACAGCGTCTCGCGCCGCGCCGTCGTGTCGGGTCGGCGGAAGCTGGCCTTGCTGGGCCAAAGCCTGTTCGACGCATTGTTCCCGGCCACCATCAATTCAGCGCCGCCACTGCCGGAGACACGGTTTCTGGTGGAGGCCGTTCTGCTCGCCACGCCGCGTCGGGTTGAGGAGTCGAGGATGGGGCAGCTTCTCAACCTGATTGGCAAGCTGCAGGCCCGGGATGCAACCCCGCTGAAGGCCGCCTCGCGATGATAGACTGGGCCGCGTCATCCGAGATGATCGTGATGCTCGTGGTGCTGGGCTTTCTGTTGGTTGAGCTGGTGTCCATTCGCCGGACGATCAAGCGGGATCGGGCAAAGCTGGAGGCCGAAAAGCGCGATGTGATGCCGTAGCAACCATGATGTTGACTACGATATCACTAGAGCGTGATGATTTTGGGTAGAATCAAAATCATGACGCTCTAGCCGTTGTTTTACCGATCATGTTCATGCGTTTGGGTGAAGCAACCCAAACGCATCATGATCTAATTATACGACGGGTTGCGTGGCGGAGTGGCTCCACCACGCAATCCCGGCCTCCGCCGCCCGCTTGTCCAACATTGGCGGGATCGATGGGTGCAGCGCCGCGCCCTCTGCCAAGGCTGCCTCCCGCAACGCGAGGCCGCGTTGGCCGGGCAATCGCGGCGGCATGCCGGAAGGCCCGGGCGGGTTGGCGTGCACCGCGTCCGCCATCCAGCCGGTTTCGCGCAGGAACGCCTCGCCGCCGCCGAACCGGGCAGGCTCCAGCACGAGCACGAGAACCGAAGCACCCCATTCGGTCGGCGCGTCGGCGCGGCCATGGCCGGCCAGGGCCGAGGTCAACGCCTCCAGCAGCAGGCCCAGCGCGTAGCCTTTGTGGCCCGCCTCGCTGCCGCCCAGCGGTTGGAGGCTGCCCGGCGGATCGGTGAAGAATGCGTTCGGGTCGCGGGTCGGCGTGCCCGCGGCGTCCAGCAGCCAGGGATGCTCGAACTGCCGTCCCTCGGCACGCAACCTTCCGGTCATGCCGTTGGTGGTGATCGACATCGAGACGTCGATCATGATGGGGCCATCCGGTGACGGCCATCCCGCCGCCAGCGGGTTTGGCGTGTAGATACGCTTTGTGCCGCCGAAGGGGGCCACGGACGCCACCGAGGGGTCTGAACACGTCACGATCAGCATCTGCCCGCGATCGGTGATTGGCTTCAGATAGGCGGCGAGGCAGCCGATATGGCTGGACCGGCGGATGGACACGGCGGAAATCCCGAATTCGGCCGCACGCCGCGATGCCAGTTCGGCGGCGCGCACCACCAGCCAGGGACCCGGCAGCCGCAAACCATCCCAGGTCTCGACGATGGACGTGGCGGAAACCACGTCGACCGTCCCCGTGCCCTTCATGGCGCCGGACGCTGCGGCGTCGAGATACGCCGGCAGCAACGCCAGGCCGTGCGTGGTGTGTCCAAGCAAATCGCCCTCCACCAGGATCTCGGCGGTGACGCGGGCTTTGTCGGCGTCGAGGCCGGCATGTTCGAGCAGCTCGGTGGCCAGACGGCGCAAGGCCGCCACATCGTAGGTATGACGCATGGTTCCTCCTGATAGCGCGAACATGCCCGTGCGACGATGCGGTGCCAAGGCTTCCGGAACGCTGCGCGTTGGGCCAGGATCATCGCAACGAAAAGGGAGAACGCCGCATGTGGGAACCACAGTCACGCTATCCGGACGCCGATGTGGTGTCGCTGGACCCGAGCTTTGACCGCTATCGCGTGCTCGGCGGCATCGACCGCTTGGCCACCGGCTGCCGTTGGTCGGAAGGCCCGGTGTGGTTCGGGGACGGCCGCTACCTGTTGTGGAGCGACCTTCCCAACGACCGCATGATGAAATGGGAGGAGGAGACCGGCGCGGTGTCGGTGTTCCGCAAATCCTCCAACAACGCCAACGGCAACACGCGTGACCGGCAGGGCCGGCTTATCACCTGCGAGCATGGCGCAAGGCGCGTCACGCGCACTGAAAACGACGGCAGCATCACCATCCTGGCCGACAGCTACCAGGGAAAGCGTTTGAACTCGCCCAACGATGTGGTGGTGGCGCGGGACGGGGCCATCTGGTTCACCGATCCACCGTTTGGAATCCTGGGATACTACGAGGGCGAGAAGGCCGAGCCGGAGCTGCCTCAATGCGTCTATCGCCTCGACCCGGACGGCACGCTGGCGGTGGTGGCCGACGATATCCCCGGCCCCAACGGCCTGGCATTCTCGCCCGATGAAAGCCTGATCTACATCGTGGCCTCCCGCGCCAGCCCTCGTGAGATTCTCATCTATGACGTGGTGGATGGGCGCCGGATCGCGAATGGCCGCTGCTTCATCAACGCCGGGCCGGGCGGAACGCCGGACGGATTTCGCGTCGATGTCGAAGGCAATCTCTGGTGCGGCTGGGGCATGGGAACCCCCGAGCTCGATGGTGTGCGGGTGTTCAATCCGCACGGCGAGCCCATCGGCCACATCCATCTGCCGGAACGTTGTGCGAACGTGGCGTTCGGCGGGCGGCATCGCAACCGGCTGTTCATGGCCGCCAGCCGGTCGCTGTATGCGCTCTACGTCAACACGCAGGGTGTCGCCGGCGGGTAGAGCCGCCTTCGCCCGTCCCTTGGTGCGACGATCACGCTGCGTCCGGGTAAACCAACCCGGGCGCAGCGTGATTGGCGTTACTGATGCATGGACGGCTTGCCGCCCATCATGCCCTCATGTCCCCGCATACGCTCCATCATCCCCTCAGACCCCTGCATGCCGCGCATGCCACGATGGCGCTGCATTTCGATCTTGGTCAGCTTGTCCGCCGACGGGCCGATCTCGAGCACGCCCATCGACTTGCCGAGCGGACCGGAAACGCCCATGCCGCTGGCGGCGATCGTGTTGCCAACGGTTAGCAGCGTGGCCAGCTTGGCCGCTTCCGGCGGTGGCAGCCGCAGCACGGTGCCGTCTTCCAGCAACGCGCCGCCGACATCGCCGCGCGGGGTGTGCAGCAGCGCCTTGATCTTGCCGCTGACATCCATCTTCGTCATGTCCTCGCCACGGCCGCCGGTTGGCCCGCCGCCGATCACCGCACCGCTGGCGACGTTGGTGATGGTGACGGCGCTGACCATCGCCACGTTTCGCGCCTTCAGCCCGCGAATGCTGATCATGTCGCCCGGCTTCACGCTGAACACCAGCGCGTTGCTGAGATGCTGCGGCACCTGCACCTCGGTGCCGTCATCCAGGATCAGCCCGTCAACGCTGCCGTGCGGCGCCAAGGTGAACTGCGCGACCTTGCCTTTGAATTCGGGCAACTGCGCCGGGTCGAAATTCCCGGCGGCGAGGCCCGCGGGCGGACGCATCTGCGCCACCGCGATGCCGGCGACGCCCGCAACCATCGGGGCGGCGAGCACCAGGGCGGCCAAAAGGGATTTTGAAAGATAAGCCATGAGTCGTTCCTTCGTTCTGCGGGCGCTGTGCAAAAACGCGTCCCGTGACAGAGAACACTGCAGCTTGCGTGCCAGACCGCAATGC
>JBBROR010000314.1:0-4030 GCA_038229175.1 Acetobacterales bacterium
CCATCGGTCGGCTCGTCCAGCACCAGCACGTCGGGGTCGTGCAGCAGGCTCTGCGCCAGGCCCACCCGACGCTTGAAGCCTTTTGACAATGTCTCGATCGGCATCCGGCGGACCTCCGCCAGGGTGGTGGCATGGATGGCCTGTCTGACGCGGTCGGACAGTTCGCCACCGGAGAAGCCACGGATGCGGCCCGTGAACGTCAAAAAGTCGATCACGGTCATGTCCGGATAGGTGGGCGCGCCCTCGGGAAGGTAGCCAAGCCTCTGGCGGGCGCGCACGCCATCGGTGGTGACATCGTGGCCGCAGATGCCCGCGCGTCCGGCGTCAGGTGTGATGAAACCGGCCAGCATGCGCATGGTGGTGGACTTGCCGGCGCCATTGGGGCCAAGGAAGCCCAGCACTTCGCCGCGTTGGACATTGAAAGACACATGATCGACGGCGACATGGGCGCCGAAGCGCTTGGTCAGGCCGTCGATCTCGATCAGTGCGGTCATCGCAGTCTCCGAGACGAATTCTGGCGTAGTGGATGGCCCGTGTTCAGCCGGAGTGCAAGGTGCGGAACGCATCGTCGCGCCCGAACAGGCGCAGCAGCAGGCGGATGGCCTGGCCGCGCTCGGAGCTGAGATCGGGGTCGCGGGTGAGCAGCGACTCGGCGTCGCGCCCGGCCATGTGCAGCAGGCCTTCGTCGGTCTCCGGATTCGCCAGCCGCCAGCCAGGCAGGCCGGACTGGCGTGTGCCGAGCAGGTCGCCGCCGCCGCGCAGGCGAAAATCCTCGTCGGCGATACGAAATCCGTCCTCGGTCTCGCGCAGCAGCATCAGGCGCTTGCGGGCGGTCTCGCTCATCTGGTCGTCATACAGGAGCAGGCAGAAGCTTTCTGCGGCGCCTCGACCGACGCGGCCACGCAACTGGTGCAACTGGGCGAGGCCGAAGCGTTCGGCCTGCTCGATCACGATCACGCTTGCTTCTGGCACATCGACACCGACTTCGATCACGGTGGTGGCGACCAGGAGCTGGGTTCGGCCAGCGGCGAAATCGGCCAAAGCCTGTTCGCGCACGTTGGTGTCCTGGCGGCCGTGGGCGAGGCCCATAATGGGGCCGAAGCGATCGGCAAGCGAGGCGAAGCGAGCCTCCACGGCGGCCAGATCGAGCACCTCGCTTTCGCTCACCATCGGGCACACCCAATAGACGCGAGCACCGCCGGCGATGGCGCGGGCCACGGCGTCGCACACCACACCGAGCGATGACAACGGATGCGTGGTGGTGCGGATGGGCTTGCGGCCGGCGGGTTTGCCGTCGAGCCGGCTGGTCTGCATCTCGCCCCATTGCGTCAGCAGCATGGTGCGCGGGATGGGGGTGGCGGTCATCACCAGCACGTCGGTATTCTCACCCTTGGCGCCCAGCATCAGGCGCTGGTTGACGCCGAAGCGGTGCTGTTCGTCGATCACGGCCAGCGCGAGGTCGCGGAATTCCACGGCCTCCTGCACCAAGGCGTGGGTGCCGATGGCGATGGGGATGCTGCCATCGGCGAATCCCTCCAGCACGCGGGCGCGCTCGCGGCCGGTGACGGAGCTGGCCAGCAGCGCGGATGGCACCGGGCAGATGCGGGCGAGGGTGCGGGCGTGCTGGCGGGCCAGAATTTCGGTAGGCGCCATGATCGCGGCCTGTCCGCCGGACTCCACCGCGCGGAGCATGGCCAGGATCGCCACCAGCGTCTTGCCGGAGCCGACATCGCCTTGCAGCAGGCGCAGCATGCGGCGCGGGGCGGCGAGATCGGCGTCGATCTCGGCCAGCACATGGCGTTGCGGTTCGGTGAGTTGGAAGCCGAAGGCGGCGAGGGTTCGGGCGCGCAAGGAGCCGTCGCCTGCGAGAGTGCGGCCCGGGCGGTCGCGGACGCGGCGGCGCATCAGGCCCATGGCGATCTGGCCGGCGAGCAATTCGTCATAGGCGAGGCGCTGGCGCGGGATGGGGGAGGGAAGCGCTGCGGGTGCCTGCAGGGCTGATAGCGACTCGGCAAAGCCGGGCCAACCCTGGCGCCGCATCAGCGCCGGGTCGTGCCATTCGGGCAGGCTGGGAATTCGGGTCAGCGCTTCGGCCATCGGCTTGCGCAGATGCCAGGCGAACAGGCCTGCGGTGAGCGGCCAGACCTGTTCCACGCCAGGGAATTGCTCGGGCTTTTCGGCGGGTGCGATGTGGTCGGGATGGGCGATCTGGCGCCGGTCGTCCATCTTGCCGGCGATCAAAACGCGCTGGCCAGGCCGCAACTTCTGGTGCGGGAAGGCGCGGAAGAACACCAGGTCACAGAACCCTGTGCCATCTGTGACCGTGACCTTCGTGGGTTGGCGCGGCGTTTCCGGCGGTGTGATGCTGATCACCTCCACTTCGAGCGTGACCGTCTGCAGCGGCAGGGCGGCGCGGATGGTGGTGCGATGCCTGCGGTCGATATAGCTCTCGGGCAGGTGAAACAGCAGGTCGATCACCCGACCGCCGCCCAGGGCGCGCGCCATCAGCTTGCCCAACGCGTCGCCCACGCCGCGCAGGCTGATCAGCTCGGCGAACAACGGATCGAGACGCCAGGGTTCAACATGAAAGGGCACGTGGGGGGGAGTGCCCGAGTTTGTGGGGTTTGGAAAGAATTTCGGCGCACGCACATCGTGGGCCGTCATGCCCTACCCACCGGCGCTGGCCACCGCTATATGCGGCAGATGATCGAGAGCCCCCTCACGCCGGTGCAGACGCGCCGGCGCCGCCTGCTGTTCCGCGCCACCCATCGTGGCACCCATGAAACCGACCTGCTGATCGGCGGCTTCGTGGGCGCCCGGATCGATGCGATGTCCGAGCCTGACATGGATGCGCTGGAGGAGGTGATGGAATTGCCGGACGCCGATCTGGCGGATTGGCTGACCGGACGTTTGCCAATACCTCCCGACGTGGACAGCCTGATGCTTCGGGCCATCAAGGACGCCGGCGGCAAATGAGCGACATCGCCACGGTCTATGGCGCGCCCGAGGGTTGGGATGCGGTGCTGCTCGACCGCCGGTCCCGCGAGCATGACGGCGTGTTGCTGCATGTGGCGCGCGACGATGCGCGGATGGCGGGCATGGCCGAGCAGCTCGCATTCTTCTCGCCGAATGTGGAGATCCTGAAATTCCCGGCCTGGGACTGCCTGCCCTACGACCGGGTGTCGCCCAACCCGGCCATCGTCTCAGAGCGCATTGCCGCCCTGGCGCAACTGCTGGAGCCGGCGCAGGGCCGCCGCATCGTGCTCACCACGATGAACGCGCTGGTGCAGCGCGTGCCGCCACGTCATGTGTTCCATGGCGCGTCGCTGTCGCTGTCCACCAACGGCACGGTGAAATCCGACGAACTGGCCCGCTACCTCGACGGGCGCGGCTATGTGCGTGCCGGCACGGTGATGGAGCCTGGCGAATACGCCATTCGCGGCGGCATTATCGACGTGTTCCCCTCCGGCTTTGCCGAGCCGGTGCGGATCGACACGTTCGGCGACACCATCGAAAGCCTGCGCAGCTTCGATACCACCACCCAGCGCAGCGGCGCGACTCTGTCTGAATTCCGGCTGCGCCCGGTGTCGGAGGTGTTCCTCGACAAACCCAGCGTGGCGCGGTTCCGCACCGCCTGGCGCGAACTGTTCGGTCCGAAATCGGCTGAAGACCCGATCTACCTGTCGATCTCGGACGGGCGGCGGCACCCAGGGATGGAGCACTGGGTGCCGCTGTTCCATGAGAGCATGGAGACGTTGTTGGACTATCTGCCGGGCGCCTCGATCAGCCTGGATCATCAAAGCGAGCAGGTCCTGGCCTCACGTTTGGAAATGGTCGCGGATCATTTCGACGCACGCAAATCCGTGCCCCGCGACGGCGAGGTGCCGTATCGGCCACTGCCGCCGGACATGCTGTATCTGACAGACAAGGCCTGGCGGGCGATGATTGCCCGCGTGACTCTGTTCGCGTTCTCGCCCTTCGCCAAGCCCGATGGCGCCGTCGGCATCGATGGCGGCGGCAGGCCGGCGCC
>JBBROR010000315.1:0-4001 GCA_038229175.1 Acetobacterales bacterium
CTGGCGAGGCGGCCTGCCTGGGCTGACCTGGAGGAAGGGGCGACGGACAAGGAAATCGCCCGCGCCGGCCCGGCCTCCACCGACACAGTAAGGTCGCCATAGGCCAGCGTTGCGCGGCACTTGTCCTGTGCAACACTGAACGCCCAACGTGGCTGGGTGCGGTTCGGCGGACGGGCGACCGGTCGGGCCTGCTGTTGCGGTGCGAGAGGCTGGGCGTGTGCCAAATGGGTTCGTGGCGGCGCCTGACACGCCACCAAAAGCGACAGCAGGGCAAGCGTGCAGGCCAAGTGGGATTGTCGCATGGCAATTCTGGTCAGTTCACGGCGGCGGGACGCGGGTCGACGGCGAAGTGATACGACCGGCTCTGGACGTATTGCATGCTATCCGGCCGCACCACGAACACCCTCCAGGTGTAGATGGCGCCTTGCCCGCCGACCTCGATGGCAACGGCGTTCTCCTCCACGAATCCGGCAAAGATCTCACGTGCGCTCCGCGGGCCCATCTCCTGAACCTCGACGAACCGAGCCGTGCCGGGTTCGTGAGCCGTTCCCCAGGTCAGCCGCACCCGCCGGGCCGGCCCTGCTGCAAGGGTCGACCCATCCGTCGGCATCGGCGATGTGAGAGCGGTCTGCGGGGGCGATGCCGGAGCCACGATCGATACGCCGGATTCGATGGCCTGTGTCCAGCGCGCCAGCGAGATGCTGCCGGCCAAGCTGATTTCGACGGTGCCCGGCCTCGGCAGGCTCAACTCGCCGCCCAGCGGAGCCAGAAGGACGGAGAGGCTGGGGTCGCCAAACGCGTCGCGCAGCAAGGACGCCGCCGGCTGGTCCTGGGGGTAGAACACCCGCAGGCTGGAGCCGCCGAGGAACGCTGGGGCCGGCACTGGCGTTCCTACGACAAATCCAGCGCGGTCGAGGCTGCGCGCCAATCTCTCGGCCTGGGCGGCCACGACGGCGTCGCCGCGTGGATAGCTAATGACCAGGCGGATCGACGCCGCATTCACCGGTGTTGCGCCAGCTGGTGCGGGGGGCGGTACGGGCGCCTGTGCTGGTGTCGTCAATGGGGGCGGCAATGGACGCAACACCGGAGGCGAAGCCATCTCTGCCGGCGCCGAGGGAGAAGCCACCTGCTGCGGCGCCGGTCGGGATTCTGTCTCCAATGCTGGCCTGGGGGGCGCCGTCGGGATGAAAGCAAGATCCTGGGGTGGTCGCGGCGGATCCTGCATTTTGGTCGTCACAAGCCAGGCGGATGCCGCAGCGATCAGCAGGAACAGGGCCGCCCAACCCGGAATATTGCTGCGTTTGGCCAGCGGGGGCGGCACCTCCAGTTGCTCATCGCGCAGGACGACGAACGGTCGCGCCGATTTTGGCGCCGCGGGCGGGCCGGCCGCGATTGGTGGGGATGCCATCGCGTCAGGCTCTGCCCGCAGTTCTCCCATGGGCGGTTCGGCTGCGCGATCCGCCGCGTCGAGACCGGCGAACTCCAGCGCCTGTGTGACATGCTCGACCGACACCTGCTCAGCATTTTCAGACCCGGCGAGGTAGAGCGCTCCGCCGCCGACGGCGCACAGCAACCTGGGAATGCCGTGCGTTCGCGTAATCAGAAGCTGCAAGGCCGGCTGTGTCAGCAGTGCGGCGGGACGGCCGGCCCGGCGCAGTCGTTCGGCGATGAAAAGCTCTGCGGCCGAAGTCGAAAGCGGATGCAGGCGGATCATTGCCGGCGGGTCCGCCAGGTCCAGAAGTTCGGCCTCGAAGGTGGGCTGTGCGGAGAGCAGGCAATGGCGTTGCTCGAGGCCGGGCAAGGCCAGCAACACGCCTTCAGCAGCCTTCACCTCATCGATCAGCAAAATCTTATCGGGTGGAAGCGCAAAGACGGCCGCCTGCTCGCCGCCCGCCAGCGCCTCCTGGCCCTGGCGGATCAATGTCACGTCCCGGCCGCGAGCACGAAGCCGGCGTTCAAGTTCCGTGAGAAGAAGCGTCTTGCCGACGCCGGATGGCCCCAGAATCATGGTAAGGCCAGGCCCTGCCAGCAGCAGCGCCAGGGCGGTATCTGTTGCCTGGCCCCAGCCGCCTTCACCGATGGCGTCCTCAGGATTAATCCCAAGACGAAAAGGGTTCACCGGCACCAGCGGCACCCCCTGCACGACCCTGGCCGATTCCGTCATCTCATGCACCCTTGTCACGAGCAACAAAACGCCAGAGGACGACGAACGTTCCGTTTGCGACCCAACAAAAAAGCGGCATGGAGTGAGATCCAAGCCGCTTTTCGTGCCGGCAAACAAGGCTCTATCGAAAGGTCAAAGTCAGGCGGTGGCTTCGATCACAGCCCGCTTGGCCATCACACCGATCAGATGCGCCCGATACGGCGCACTGGCATGAATATCGCTGTTCAACCCATCCGCCGGCGTCACGATGTCCTTGATCGCGTCAGGCGAGAAATTGCCCGAAAGCGCGGTCTCGAACGCCGTATGGCGAAACACGCCAGACTGCGAGGCACCGGTGATCGCCACCCGCACCCCGGAAGCGAACTTCGCCACGAACACACCCACCATGGCGTAGCGCGACGCGGGATTGCGGAACTTGGTGTAGGCGGCCTTTTCCGGCACTGGGAAACTGATCGAGGTGATCAGCTCGCCATCCTCCAGCGCCGTGGTGAACATGCCCTGGAAGTAATCCTCCGCCTTGATGCTGCGGCGATCCGTGGTGATGGTGCCGTCCAGCGCCAGAAGGGCCGCGGGGTAGCAGGCGGACGGGTCGTTGTTGGCCAGCGAGCCGCCCATGGTGCCGCGATGGCGCACCTGCCAGTCGCCGATCATGGACGCCATATGGGCCAACGCCGGCAGCGTCTTTTGAATGTCCGCAGACAGCGCAATCTCGCCATGCGTGGTCATCGCACCGATGGTAATGGTTGCGGGCGTAACCGTGATGCCCTTGAGGTTCAGCTTGGCAAGGTCCACCACCAGGCCCGGCTTGTTCAAACGCTGCTTCAGCACGGGAATAAACGTCTGGCCACCGGCCAACGCTTTACTGTCGATGTTAGCCCTCAGCGAGGCCACCGCATCGGCCAGCTTGCTCGGCTTTTCATAAGTAAAATCGTACATCGGTGCGGTTCCTTTATTCCAACGGCCGTAGAAGCCGGCCTTCGATTATTCGGCGGCCATCGGCAGCGCGGCTGCGTGAATGATGGCCCAGATCTTCTGCGGGCTGGCCGGCATGTCAATGTGCCGCACACCGTAGTCGCGCAGCGCATCCACCACGGCATTGATCACCGCCGGCGGCGACCCGATGGCTCCCACTTCTCCACATCCTTTTACACCCAGCGGGTTGTGCGTGCACAGGGTGGTTTCCGTGCCCACGGAAATGTTCGGCACATCGTCGGCGCGCGGCATCTGATAATCCATGAACGAGGCGGAGATCAGCTGCGCCTCGCTATCATACACCGCGTGCTCCAGCAGCGCCTGGCCGATGCCCTGGGTCACGCCGCCCTGGATCTGGCCTTCCACGATCATCGGGTTGATGACGCGGCCCACATCGTCCACCGCCGTGAAGTTGATCACCTCCACATGCCCGGTCTCGGCGTCGATTTCCACCTCACAGATATGGCAGCCGCCCGGAAATGTGAAGTTCTGCGGATCATAGAATGCGGTTTCCTCAAGCCCAGGCTCGATCTCTTCAATCGGGTAGTTGTGCGGCACGTAAGCTGTCAGTGCGATCTCGCCGATCGTCTTCACCTTGTCGGTGCCGGCCACGGTGAACTTTCCATCGGCGAATTCAATATCCTCAACCGAGGCCTCCATCAGGTGCGCCGCGATCTTCTTTCCCTTGGCAATGATTTTGTCCATGGCCTTGACCATGGCCGAGCCACCCACCGCCAGCGAACGGCTGCCATAGGTGCCCATGCCAAACGGAATCTTGTCGGTATCGCCGTGCACAATGTCGATGTCTTTGAACGGCACGCCAAGCTGATCGGAAATCAACTGCGCAAACGTCGTCTCATGCCCC
>JBBROR010000316.1:0-3996 GCA_038229175.1 Acetobacterales bacterium
CCGACGCGGAGCGCAACTGTGTGTCGAACATCCGGCCGAAAGGCCTTTCGATCCCAGACGCAGCGACAAAGCTGCGCTGGCTGCTCTCTGCGATGCGCCTGTTGCGCGTATCAGGCGTCGCGCTGAAAGACGACCAACCTACAACCCACGCAATCCCGTAGGGCTCGCTTCAGCTCACCGATCATGATCATGCGTTTGGGTGAAGCAACCCAAACGCATGATGATCTGTAGCTAGTGGTCCAAACCTGACGCTTGCTACCGGAGCGTCAGGGAATTTGGCCCACAAGATCAGAGGCTAGTGGTTAAGATCTGAGAACTCTTCCCTCAGATCTTAACCTCTAGGAAAGATCGATCTCGGTCGAAACCACATAGCCGGGCACGCCGCCGATATCGACCTCCGCCCATTGCAGCAGCGACCGCCAAAGCACCTGTCGAACCTGGATGCGCGTTCCCGGCGGAAGCTGGGTGATCAATGCCGCCCCCTGCTCCGGCGCCCGCAGCACGGCCGCACCGTTGCCGCGCACCACGCCGGCGCGGAGAAACGGCGTGCCCGTTGGGCGATCGGCGATCCCACCGGGGTTGACCGGGCGCAGCGCCGGGCCTGCGTAAAGCACCACAGCGCTCAACACCGCGGCGGCAATACCGGCGGCACCCAGGTATTTCCGCACCTGCCCGGCCGAACGCGCACGGTCGAGTGAGTCGATCAGGCTGCTGTTCTCGGCTCGCAGCGCATCACGCTCCCGCTGGGCGTTGCGGGCCTGCACCTCGGTCAGTTTCAGCCCGTGCCGCAGCGCCGACAGCTCACGCTCCAGCCGATCGATCTGGGTGGCGGCGTCAGCAGGTGCGCGCGGGGAGGACACGCGCACGCCTCCGGTGGCCCCGGCCAGAAAATAGGCCTTGATCTGGCCGCCAGACAGGCCGAGGCGTCGCGCCAGTGCAGCCACCGCGCGGCCCGCATTGTCGGCCTCTCCGCTTTCGGAAACCAGCATGGCCATACGGCTGGCCAGGCGCTCCAGATCCTCGTCGCTGATCTCAGACAAGCCGCGCCCCCCGAACCTGCGCATCATATGCCCACGCAAAACTTACCTGCATCCAACGCGAGGAGACAGCCCACAGGGTGCCTAGCAGAATGGCTGCCTTGAGACGAGCCAGCAACGTTCTGCGATCAACCTGCACGAATTTGGGCCACCAGCTTGATGGCAAGGTCTGGCCAGGATCGGCCGGCCTGATGATCTCCCGGCTGCGGCGGGTCGGCCAAAAGCGACAGGATGGCGCCGGCCAGCCCTGCGGCGTTGGGCGCGGCCAGCCTTGCCAGGGGCTCGTCCTGCAGTTGTTCCACCAGGCCGCCAACCCGGGTGGCCACCACCCAACGGCGCGCGGCCACAGCGGCTGCGGCCACCCCGCTCTGGCTCGCCTCGGTATGCGACAATACCACGGCATCGGTCCAGGCCAGCAATGCGCCGATCTCAGCCTCCGGCACCCAGTGGTTCTCCACCTGCACATTCGGCATCGCGCGCAGCGCTGCCAGCGCCTCGGTCTCGGGCCCCTGGCCCACCACCCGCACTGTGATAGGCGCGGCGTCGAGCCGGCGCAGCGTCTCTGCGAACAGGCCAAGCCCCTTGTATGGAAGGAGGCGCCCGAAAAACAGCAGCCGCAGCCTGCCCCCGTGCAAGCCGGGAGGCTGCGGCAGGGGGCCAAAGGCAAAGGGCGGATGATACAGCTGAATCAAAGCCCGGCCGCCCACCTCGCCGCGGTCCTGCAGGCGCTGGGTGATGTGCGCAGACAACGTCACCAGCCCATGTGCGCCGCGCACCAGCAGGCGTTGCAAGGTCATCTGCATGGGAAACCCGTCGCCGGGATGGGCGTCGGCGTCGTGCACCACCACGTAATACGGAATGCCCAGCACCCGCAAAGCAGACATCATCAGAAGGTCAAGCGGTGCAGGCATGGCACAAATGGCGATATCGGGTGCCAGCCGACGCAATTTCGCACACAACCCGGCCAGCCGCATGGGCACGGTCAGCACACGCCAGACATAACCGGCCAGGCCTGAATACGTTTCGATCGGCAGCGCGCAATCCGGCCGGTCCTGCCCCTGCATCTGTTCGGACTGGGTGGACAGCGAGAGCAGCCCTACCACGCCTTCCACGGCATCAAGGCTCGTCGCCAACTCCATGGCAAAACGCGGGCCGGCGCCATGCCTGCCCCATTGCCAGACCAGGATGCGCGAACCAGGACCGTTAAAGTCGGGATCGTTCAAGTGGCGCCCAATCCGAGCGCATGCACCGCGGCACGAAGTTGCGCGTCGCCCAGCCGCCGCGTCACCATCACGCGCCCGGCCTGCCCCAGGCTCCGGCGCAGATCGGGGTCGGCGGCAAGTTCGCGCAGATGCATCGCCGCTTCTTCGACATTGGCGTCCGCCCACACCGCCCCAGGCGCCTGGAACACGCCGCGTGGATCGATCGCCGGCACCAGCCGGTAGCCAACCAAACGGGCGGAGCCTGCATCCATGAACTCGGTGGTGGCCGACCAGTTGGTGGCCACCACGGGAATGCCCAGCAGCATCGCCTCCGCCGGCACCAGGCCCAGGCCCTCGCTGCGATGCAGGCTGAGCACGATGTCGACGCAGGCTGTCAGCGCATGGCGATCCGCCGGCTCCAAGGTGCGGATCTCGAAGCGCACATTGCCAAGACCGTCGGCCGCGTGCACCAGCGCGTCATAGTCATGCGGAAACGCCTCGGCATGCGTCACCTTCACCAACAAAATACGATCCGGCCGGTCGCCGAACGCGGCGCGGTGGGCTGCTATGGCCGCCAACGGATTCTTGCGGGCAAAGCTGGAGGCGAGGCTGAACGACACCAGCGTGATCACGGCGCCCTCCGGCAGCCCAAAATCGGCACGTGTCAGCCCGCTCGGCACCGGCGGTATTGCGGCCACCGGTGGTGGCACCGCGCGCACCGCGATGCCCGAGCCCGGCGGCAACATGCTGGACACCGCGCGGGCGGTGAACTGCGACAGCACCCAAATCTCGTGCACGAAGGCCAGGCCCACCTTCCAGGCGGCGGGCATGGTCGGCAGCTCCCACGCCCAGTAGCCAATCACACGACGGCCTGCGATCAGCCGGCGCGGCACCCGCAGCAGCGCCAGCGGCAGCAGCGGCGCGTTCACATGCATCACCAGCGGCATCGCCGGCGGCGGCAGCACCAGCCTATCCCGCCGATGCGTGCGCGCAACGGGGTCGCCGAGATCGAGCGCCATGTTGGCCACGCCCATCGCCGCGAGCGCTGACACCATCAGCCGCGCACTCTCGCCAAGCCCCGAAGGACGGGTCAGCTCACCTGCCACCGCCAGGCCAACTGCCGCCGGTGGCGGCACCCGATCCGGCCGCGGCGCCATCAACGCGGTGGCCGACGACAACGCACGCCGGCGCGGCCCCGCCGGCAATGCGCGCCAGAGCCGATGGGTCAGGCGCAGATGTGGGTGCGTTGGGGCCATGCGCCGGAAACCTGCCGCCCTCGTGCCGCCACCGCAAGGGGGCTTCAGGTCTGATCGTTCAGATGACACGCGCTTCGCTGGCCCGGGGCAATTTCGCGCAACACCGGCGCCTCGTGGGAACAACGGGCGAAGGCATGCGGGCAGCGCGGGTGAAAATGACATCCGGTGGGCGGATGGAGCGGGCTGGGCAGCTCGCCCTGGATCGCGCCGAACCGGCTGTTCCGCGTCTCCAGCCGCGGCACTTCGGCGAGCAGCGCCTGCGTGTAGGGGTGATTGGGCCGCGAGAACACAATTTCCGCCGGCGCCTCCTCCACGATCCGGCCGAGATACATGATCGCCACCCGGTCCGACACATGCTCGACCACGCCAAGGTCGTGGCTGATGAACAGGCAGGTGAGGTTAAGGTCGGTGCGCAGATCGAGGAACAGGTTGATGATCTGCGCCTGGATCGACACATCGAGCGCAGCCACCGACTCGTCGCACACCAACATCGCCGGCTGC
>JBBROR010000317.1:0-3973 GCA_038229175.1 Acetobacterales bacterium
ACCGGCCGGTTCGAGGTCGCCTTCCCGTGGCAACTCGTGTGCCCCTTGAAAATTCTCCAGATCCTTCCTGGTCGCCTGTTCTTCTGGCTGATCTCGCGCGGGATGTGACGCCACCAACCCTTATGCGCGTTGTCGGTCGAATCGCCTGACCACCCGGGTCAACGCCCAACAGCTCACAAAATACCCCGCCGCCAGCAGCGTATAAAGCGGGGCAGGGGCGAACACGGCGTTGTTCGTCACCGACACCGCGCGGAAAAAATCGGCCACCCCGATCGCCGACACCAGCGACGTCGTCTTGAACAACGCCGTCAATTGGGCGATCAAAGCCGGCAGCATGGTCCGCAGCGCCTGCGGCAGCACCACGCGCAGGAAGATGGCGATGCGCCGCAGCCCCAGCGCACGCGCCGCCTCGATCTGCCCCGCCGGCACCGACAGCAACCCGCCCCGGATGATCTCGGCCAACGAGGACGCCGCAATCGCGGCCAGCGACACGAGTGCTGCCGTCCAGGCCGTCACACCCCGCCCCGTCAGCAAAGGCAGCGTGAAATACACCCAGAAGATCACCATCAGCTCCGGCGTGGCGCGCACAAGCTCGATCACCGCCGTAGCGCCATAGCGTGGCCATCTCCCCGCATAGCTGCGCATTAACGCGAGCGGGATCGCAACCGCTGCGCCCATCGCCATCGAGATAAGCGCCAGCAGCCAGCTCCGACCCAACGACATCGCGATGAAGGGCAGGGACGGCGCCACCCGCGTCCAGTCCATCCGCGCCAGTGAGAGGGCACCGGCAAGGAGCGTCGCCACCACGATGCCCCGCCAGGCCCAATGCTGCCAACCGGAGCGCAAGCTCACCTTGCCTGCGTCCGTCTCGCCATCGCCCCGATGATCAGAAACGTCACGGCCGCATACAGCAACGTGGCCGCGGTCGCCGCCTCGAAACCCCTGAAGGTCTGAACGTTGATCTCCTGCGTCTGAAACGTCAGATCCGCCACGCCGATCAGCGACACCACGGCGGAGTTCTTCACGATGGACGCGTATTGCGTGGTCATCGGCGGCAGGATCACCCGCACGGTCTGCGGCAGGATGATGCGCCGGAAGATCTCCACCGGCCGCAATCCCAAAGCCAGCGCCGCGTCGAACTGCCCCACGGCCACCGAGCGAATGCCGGACGCGACCACGTCGGCGATGGGCGCGCTCTGGTGCAGCACGAGGGCTGCGATCGCGGCGGTCAGCGGCCCAAGGCTCACGACATAGTAAAGGAAAACGAGCTTTACCAGCAGCGGCAGATTGCGCAGCAGCGCGGTATAGCTGCCGGTCAGCTTCTGCAGCAGATATGATTTCGATGTGGCGAGGCAGCCGACCAACACGCCAAGAACGGTGGCACCCAAAATGCCCGCCACCGAGATCGCCAGCGTCACGGCAAGCCCGCTCACCAGATCCTCGCGGTATTGCCAGAGAACAGACCAGTCCACGCTCGGCGGTCAGTCCAGTTCGTAGGAGGCCGGGCCGAGCAGCTTCTCCAGGAATCCGTCGGGCAGCTTCGCCCAGGGATCGTTAGTCTGCCCGATCTCCATCACCCGTGGCTGGATCTGGCCGTAATCCCCCAGGCTGAAGCTGGGCTCAAGCCCATACCATTTCACATACAATTTCTGCAGCGTGCCCTCGGTCCACATGCGCTGCAGCGACCAGTTGAGCCATTTCAGCCATTTCGAATCATCCTCGCGCACCATGATGGCGTCGGGCGAGTTGGTCCAAGGCGCCGTCATCGCCGTGCCGCCGGCGCGCGTGTAGATCACGCCGCCATTCTGATTGACGATGGCCGCATCCACATCGCCCTTGCGCAGCGCGCCCACCACGTCGGACCCCTCGCGGAACAGCCGGAACTTCGCCTGCGGCGAACCCTGCTTCCAGCGATCGATGAACCCGTCGCCCTGGGTGGCGCCGATCGTCTTGGTGCCGTTCTGGTAGGCGGCGATATCGGTGCTGTCGCCACTGCGCACCAGCAGCACGCCGTTGTCCCAGATATAGCTGTAGGTGAAGTCCACCACCTCGTTGCGCACCTTCTGCGGCGTTGTCACCGCGATCTCCGCATCGATGCGCCCAGTCTGCAAAAGCGGAATCCGCGACGCCGCCGTAACCGGCACGAAGGTCAGCTTCACGCCGAGCCGCCTGGCCAAATACCGCGCCACATCGGCGCAATAGCCGACCTGGCGACCCTGCGCATCGAGATAGGCCGAAGGCGGACTGTCCGAAGTGATCCCGGCCAGCAGCTCCTTTCGCTTCAGCACCGTCTGCAGCGTGCCCTCAGCATGGGCAGTGCCTCCCAGCGCAATACCTGTGACGACGAGGGCAAGAAGTGCGGCGCGAACGAGCGGACGGATCATCGGTTGCATCCCTGGCCAGTGGCAATGCGAAACCGTAACAGGCATATCCCACCCCGACCACACTCGTAGATCGGGCCACGCCCGACATTTTCACGGCGAAATTGTCGGGCGTGGCCCGATCTACCTGGTCGGATAGCTCGTGCCGATCAACTCGCCCAGGCCCACATCCCATGAAAGGTCCGACGGGCCGGTCTTTCGAACGAGCACGCCGGAACATTCGAAACCGCCGCTGTTCTCGGCCCCTCGGTATCGCTCGGCCCAGCCCACCGTCACCAGCTGCATGAACTGTCCCAGCCCGGTACGGACGATCTCGAAACCGGTGCGGGCATTGAACAGGCTCGGCCACACCGTGTCCGAATAGCGCCAGAAATCCCACGGCAACTCATGCATGCCAAGGGTCTGGTGGGTATGGACGTAGCAGTAGCCGCCGGTGCGCATCACCTTGTTCAGTTCCAGCACGGCCTTCCAAGGCATCAGAAGATGCTCGAACACCGAGGCGCTCATCACGAAATCAAAATGTTCGGACGGGAAGTATTTACCGATCTCGTGGGCGTCGCCCACCACATCGACATGCTCGTCCTCTATGATGTCGAACACCGTCAGGTCGCATTGCGCGAGATCATCGGCATAGGTGCCGCCGATGAAACGACGGCCGCCGAGATCGAGCAGTCTTGGCCGGCGATCGGGTGTTTCAGCTACGAAGGCGTTGACATACTCGATCAACGAAGACCACCCCAGCGAGCCCGACGTATTGCGATGGCACGCATAGGCCGCGAAGTCGGTCAGGCTCATGTCCCGGCGCTGATCGCCGAGGGTCACCTCGAGCAGGCCGGCCTGTGGGAAGCGGTCGGGGTCGACCATCGCGTCGAGCACCAGCTCATGCTCGCCGCCTTCATGCAGCTTGCTGTAATGGAACGATTGCGGTGGCGTGCCGTCGAACATCAGACGGCATTGCAACATATTCCTGACCGCCAACGGGTCTCCCTCGGCGTGAACCAGGATCTCCAGCCGCACATAGCGATAGTAAAGCGCGCATCTGGCCGCTTCGATCCGAACCAGAACGGGCTTGGAGGTGAGGGCTGCTTGCGGATGATCTGACATCCCGGTCGTCTAATGCGAACCGGCCGATCAGGCAATCAGCCGATATGAGCCTTTGTTTCGCGCGCCGCCGCCGGCCAACCCGGCGCGCAATACCAACGGCTGCAAGCGTTGGAACAGTCAACGCCTGCGGCCGTTGGTATCACTTCACGAATACCAGCTGCACCTGGCCGACATCGATCCCGAACTTCGTCACCCGCGCGTGGTTCAGCACCACCTTGTCGGTCTGGCGGAACAGCCAGTCGTCGAAATCCAGGCGATAGGTGCTGGAGCCGGATTTCAGATCTGCCGTGTAGTGCATGCGATAGGCGTTGCCGTCCCATTCGCCGATGGCCGGCCCGATCACGTCGGGCGCGGTGCCTTCCCAGGTCTTCTCGCCGGTCTTATGGAAGCTCCATACCCGGGTCTGCTTCTCGCCATCGTCGTAGGTAAAATCCTCGTTCAAAGTCAGTATCGTGCCGTTCCACGTGCCGTGCATGGCCACGCGGAAC
>JBBROR010000318.1:0-3918 GCA_038229175.1 Acetobacterales bacterium
AATCTGGGCAGATTCGGCAAACTGGACTCTGGGGCACTGGCTGACGGGTCGTCTGGGGGCGGTATCGCTGGCGGCGCTGGTCCGGACACTTTGCCTGCGGGCGGGATTTCCGGCCAACCGGATCGACGTGTCGGGCCTGCATGGCGCCGTTGAGGGCTATGTGATCGCGGCCCTGGAATCGCCGCGCAATTCGATCGCGGTGCTTGCGCGGCATTTCGGCTTCGATGCGGTCGAAGCCGACGGCAACATCCGCTTTGTCGCACGGGGCCGCGCGGCGGTGGTGTCTCTGACGCCCGACCAGCTGGTGGCCGGAACCGATGCCAAAGCCGAGCCGTTCGAACTGACCCGGTCGCAGACCACCGATCTTCCACAGGCCCTGAAATGGGCAGTGGTGCGGTCGGACGAAGACTATGATTCCGTGGGCGTCGAAGCCCGGCGGATCACGGCGGATTCGGCGCGCACGGCATCAGAAAGCTTCCCGCTGGCCGTGCCGCCGGAAGAGGCCGAACGACGCTGCCGCCGTGCGCTGTTCGAGGCTTGGGTTGGCATCGAGGCCTTTTCCGCCACGCTGCCGCCATCCCTGCTGCGGCTTGACCCAACCGACGTGATCGGCCTCGTCCATGATGGCCGGACCTACGAATTCCGGCTGGGCCAGATCGCGGATGAGGTGGCCCGTCGCATCGAGGGTGTGCGGCAGGATCGCTTCGCCTATGACCTACCGCCGGGATCGAGCCGCGCCGCTTCGCTGGCCTCGCCCACCACCTTTGGCCCGCCCGCCACGTTCTTTATGAACCTGCCGCAGCTGGCCGACGCCACCCCGGCCTATCAACCCTTCATCGCGGCGGATGCCTCGCCCTGGCCGGGAAATTTGGCGCTCTATCGCAGCCCGACCACCAATGGCTATGCGCTGCTGTCATCCATCAACCGCCGCGCCATCACCGGCGTTCTGGCCTTCGACTTCTATGCCGGGCCAACCTCGCGTTTGGATTTGGGCAATGTAGCAATCATCGACGTGGCCAGCGGGGCGCTGTTCAACGTCACCGACGATCAGCTTTGGGCCGGAGCCAATGCTTTTGCGATTGAGTCCTCGGCGGGCCATTGGGAGATATTTCAGGCCGGAGTGATCACGCTGCTGTCGCCCGGGCGCTACAAGCTATCGCGGCTCCTGCGCGGGCAACGCGGCACGGAAGTCCGCATGGGCAATCCGGTGCTGGCCGGGGCGCGGATCGTGATGCTGGACGCGGCGGTGTTCCCGATTCCCATCGCCGATGCCGATGTCGGGCTGGCCTACAACTGGCTGACGGGCCCCGCAATTCGCGCCATCACCGACCCGTCCTATCGGTCGGATGGCTTCACGCCCTCAGGCGAGGGCCTGCAATGCTTTGCGCCCGATCTTTACCTCAACCCCTATCGCCGCGCCCGCGCGACCGGAGACTTCCTGATCGAATGGGTGCGGCGTGACCGCGCCTTGATCGCGGATAGCTGGGACAGCGGCGAGCCACCGCTGAGTGAAACCTCGGAATCCTACGATGTGGAAATCATGTCGGGCACCACCGTACTGCGGACCCTGACCGCCACCACGCCATCGGTCCTTTACACCGCCGCGATGCAGACCGCCGACCTCGGGGCGCTCTTGACCGTCGGGTCCAGCCTGACCCTGCGCATCTATCAAAAGTCGGCCCGCCTTGGGCGCGGGCCTGCGCTCACCAAGACCCTTTTCTTCTGAGGCACACACATCATGACCGACACCCCGAACCTTGTTCTGCCCTATATCGCGGGCAGCCAGGCGCAAAAGCATATCACGCACAACGAGGCCATCCGCCTTCTGGATGGGATGGTCCAGCTTTCCGTCCTGTCACGCATCGTGGCCACCCCGCCGGGATCTCCGACCGACGGCTCACGCTATATCGTTGCACCAGGCGCGACGGGGGCATGGGCGGGCTGGGATTTGAACGTCGCCTTCTGGGTCGACGGCGCCTGGATGCGGCTGATCCCCCGCGTGGGCTGGATCGCCTATTCGGTCGCCGACACCGGGTTCTATACGTGGAACGGATCGGCCTGGGTCGTGCTGTCGGCGGGTGGCAGCAGTTCGGTCTTCAACGATGCGACCTTCTTTCTGCAAGACAATGGCGATCTGACCAAGCAGGCGCAGTTTGATCTGGCCACGATCACCACCGGCACCACCCGGGTATTTACCCTGCCGAATGGGTCAACCGCGCTTGCCGGATTGGCAATCGCCCAGACATTCAGTGCAACGCAGACGTTTTCCGGGACGAGCAATACTTTCGGGGGTGGCGTCGGAACCGGCATACAGGAATTGGCATCTGGTGCGACCAACTCTGGCAACACCAAGACCGTCAACATCGGCACCGCTGGAAAATCAGGATCAACGACCGCCGTGACCATCGGGTCAGCGGTTGCTGGCGCGCTGGGCACTCTGACGATCAACTCGCCCTCGGTGGTCTTTGCCACCACCGTTTCCAGCATTGCCATGGCTGCGGCCAATGTCTCGGCCCTCTATCTCGGCCTCGGTGGAGCTGCGGCCGATGCCACCAACCGGCTGTCGCTGAACGCACCTGCCTCGCTCTTCAACCACGCCGGGGCCGGGCACCAAATCAAGGTGAACAAGAATGCAGCGGGCGACACGGCCAGCCTGCTGTTTCAAAGCGGCTTTTCCGGACGTGCCGAAATGGGTCTTACCGGATCGGACGACTGGACGATCAAAGTAAGCCCGGATGGCAGCACCTACTTTCCGGCGCTGGTTTGTGATCGGACCACGGGTCGCCCAACTTTTCCGCAGGGCGAAATTCTGGGGCCGCTGGCGGCCGACCCGACCGGCCGCGCCGATGGCTGGCTATGGTATAATTCGACGACGCTGCGAACCATGGCGCGCTCGGGCGGCGTCGATCGCGTCGTGGGTCAATTGGCTGGCACCGGCGTCCTGGCAGTTGCGGACAACGCCTTTGAGGCTTCGACAGTAATCTCCGCGCCCGGCGTGACGTCCGGTAGCGTGATCCTCGTTGTTCTGGGCGCGGCGCTGGATTCCGACGAAAACTCCCCCGAACTTCTCGATCTTGTCACCCTCTGGGGCGCTGCAGGTACCGACCAAATCACCGTGGGTGCCGCCTTCGACACCCCGACTTCCGGCTCAATCAACATCAATTGGAGTGCCCTCTGATGGCAAAACTTTCCCGTGACCTTTCCACCGGCACGCTGCATCCCCGCGAAAACATCGTGGGCTCTGGCAGCCTTGGCGCTTTGAACGCCGAAATCCAGATCAACGCCGACGGCGCCTCAACCATCTCGCTCGATCTGCGCGGCACCTTCAGCTTGACCGTCGAAGTCGCCGGTTCGGTTGACGGGGTGAATTGGACCCTGCTGCCGATCCGGCCGGTCTCTGGTGGTTCCTATGCCGCCGCGATTGCGGGCACCGCCTCCGGTGTCTGGGTCGCCACCTGCGCCGGGTTTGCCAAGGTTCGGGCCCGCGTCATGGCCTACACGTCCGGCGCGGCAACGGCTGTGCTGTTGGCGGCGACAGGCTTGCTGGACGACCGCCTTATCGGGGAAGTTTCATCGCAGACTGTCACCAATACTGGCGTGGCGGGCGCGGCTGTGACGCTGACTCTTGCCGCCGCCGGTGCCGGTCTGCGGCACTACATCACCGGCATTCATCTTGAGCGCCACGCGGCGGCTGCACTGACCGCCGGGGCCACGCCCACGGTGATCACCACCACCAACCTGCCCGGCGCGTTGGCCTTCTCGATCCCGGTCGATGCTGGGGCGGCGGGGGGCATCTATGAGAAAGTCTTCGAACCCGCTCGCGCGCTGATGGCCTCGGCCCAGAATACCGCCACCACCATCGTCGCGGGGGCCGTCACCAGTGTGATCTGGCGATTGACCGCCACCTACTACATCGCC
>JBBROR010000319.1:0-3917 GCA_038229175.1 Acetobacterales bacterium
CGCCACCGCCATCGCCTCGTTCTCACCCCGCGCCCGCCCCGGCGCCACGGTGGCAACCCCGCTGGCCTGGCAGGACCTGACGGAGCATCTGGACCCGAAGGCCTTCACCATCGCCACCCTTCCCAGCCACATCTCCAGCCGTCCCACCGACCCCTGGGCCGAATTCGGCCGCACCGCACAAAACCTGCCAAGCCTCACGCCGAAGCGAGCCACCGCCGCCAGGCCATCCAGTTTGCGCATCGTCATCGCCCGTAAACCCAAGAAGAAATAACAAGGAGCGAAAGTGGAACTACGTCCAACCTGGCGCGGCCATCTGCGTCTGGCCCTGGTGTCCTGCCCGGTGGCCCTCTACCCCGCCACGCATGACCGGGCAAACCTTCACTTCAACATGATCAATCCAAAAACCGGCCACCGCGTCCGCATGACAACCCGCGATGCAGAAACCGATGCGGAACTGGCGCGCGCCGACCTTGTCAAAGGCTACCAGTTCAAGAAAGACCATTACCTCCTCATGGACGATGCCGATTTCGATGCCGCACGCATCGACAGTTCGTCGGTGCTCACAATCGAAAAATTCGTCCCGGCCACCGCCATCGATCCACTCTATTTCGACACCAGCTACTATCTCGCACCCGACGGCGATGCGGGCGCCGATGTCTACCTCGTGCTGCACACTGCCATCGCAAAGGCCGGCATGGTGGCACTCTCCCGCGTGGTGATGGCACAGCGCGAGCGCGTGGTGGCGCTGGCGGTTTACGCGAACGGCATGGTCGCCCACACGCTGCACGAAGCGCGCGACCTGAACGCACAGGCGGATGCCTTCGCCGCTGTGCCCAAGGGCAAGGCTGATCCCGAAATGGTCAAGCTGGCGCAGCAACTGATCGAGCGGCAGATCGGCACCTTCGATCCGGCCGACTGGGAGGATCGCTACGAAACAAGGCTGCGCCAGGTGATCGACTCCAAACTCAAAGGCGAGGGTGTCGAGATGGAGCCCCAGGAAGACGACCGCGGCAACGTGATCGACCTCATGGCGGCCCTGAAGCAAAGCCTCGGCAGCAAGCCGGAGACAAAGTCGGGCTCCACGCCCGCACCGCAAACCAGGCAGGGGCCTCGCAAGAAAGCGGCTACCGGCAGGAAGCGCTGAACCCACGCGGCAGTCCCGGGCCCAGGCCGGGAACCGGACGGTCCATTCGGCGCTTAGCGGTTTGTTGCGCAACGGCGGAAAGGGACAGACGTGAACCGAAAAGATGCCGCACTCGTCTCCAGCCTGGCAGTGGCCGCCGCCGCCATCCTCGGCAGCCGCGATGGCCCCACCCCCGCCAACCCCCGCACGGCGTCGTGGTATGCCCGCCTGCGCAAGCCGTCCTACACGCCGCCTGGGCCGGTCTTCGGCGGCGCATGGGCGGTGCTCGACACGCTGCTGGCATATTCCGGCTTCCGCGTGCTGCGCCACCGCTCATCGCCGCCGCGAAATGTGGCATTGGGGCTTTGGGGTCTCACCGTGCTCGGCGTCGGCGGCTTTCAATGGGTCATGTTCGGCCGGAAAAGCCTGGGCGCCGCCACGGGGGTTACGGCCGCCATGGTGGCCACGTCCGCGGGGTTCGTCGTCGCCGCGCAGGCAGTGGACCGCAAGGCCGCCCTCGCAGGCGTGCCGCTGGCCTTCTGGACCGCGTTCGCCTGCCTGCTGCAGGAGGAGGTCTGGCGGCGGAACCGGTGAGATCCCGCTGCAGCCCTCAACCCGCGCCATCCAACGTAACCCGACGGCGTAAACTGGAAAGGGCCTGACATGGCCGACCATACCGCTCTGCGCCGAACCAGCTACTTCCTTGTCCCCGCAGCATTGATCGCAGCGCTGGTGTTCTTCTGGAACTGGGATTGGTTCCTGCCCCTCGTCATGTCCCGCGCCTCCGCCGCCATCGGCCGGCCGGTCACGGCCGAGCATCTGCACGTCAAGCTGGGCCGGGTTGTGTCGGTGGTGCTCGATGGCGTCGAACTGCCCAATCCCGATGGCTTCGACGGCCAGGCCCCCTTCGCCCGGATCGCCCATCTCGGCGCCGATGTGGAGGCACTCACATTCGCCCGGACGCGCAACCTGGTCATCCCGCAAATCACCGTGGAAGCGCCGGCCATCAATGCCACCGCCCGCGACGATGGCGCCATCAACTACGCCATCCACATTCAGCCCATCGCCGAGGATTCCGCCGCGCCGAAACCCGCAGGGCCGCAGATCGGGCGCCTGACCATCCGCGACGGCACCGCCCGCGTGGTGATCCCGAAGTTCAAGACTGACGCCACCGCCACCATCATGACGCAGGATGCCGCACAAACCACGGTCGACGGTAGCGTTTCGAATGCCGGGCAGGATTCGCAGATCGTTGTGGAATTGAAGGGGATGTATTCGTCCCAGCCGATCGCCGGCAAGCTGATCGGCGGCGCCCTGCTGTCCCTGCGCGATACCGCCAAGCCGTATTCCATCGATCTGCGCATGGCCAACGGCCCCACGCAGATCACCCTCGTCGGCACGGTGCAGGACCCGGTGGCCTTCGCCGGCGCCGATCTCAAGCTGGACCTCAAGGGCCCGGACATGGCCCTGCTCTATCCGCTCACCGGCATTCCGCTGCCGAAAACGCCAACCTACCGGCTCGGCGGGCAACTCGACTATGCCGACCGGAAAATCCGCTTCCGCGATTTCACAGGCCTCATCGGCACCACCGACATCGCCGGCACCATCGCAATCGACCCCGGACCGCAACGCCAGGACGTGACGGCCGATCTGCATTCCAAGGCGGTCGATCTGGAAGACCTCGGCGGCTTCATCGGCTCCGAGCCCGGGCGCAGCTCAGACCCCAACATGACCGCCGAACAGCGCAGCAAACTGGCGAAGGCCGTGGCCAGCTCGCAACTGATCCCGAACACGCCCATCAACCTTCCCAAACTGCGCACCGCCGACATTCATCTGAAATACAAGGGCGACAAGATCAAAGGCCGCAACGTGCCGTTCGACCGTATCGAGGTCGCGATGGACATCGTGGACGGCCATATCACGCTCCATCCCGTGGCATTGGGGGTGGGCACCGGCGCCATCACCGCACAGGTGGACCTCACGCCCGAAGCGGGCGATGTCGTCCACGCCAAGGCCGATGTGCAGATCCGCCAGCTTGACGTCTCGCGCATGTTGTCGGCCACCCACCTCGTCAGCGGTGCCGGGCGGCTGGGCGGCCAGGCCACGATCGACACGCGGGGCAACTCGCTGGCGGCCATGCTGGGCGCCGGCAACGGCAAGCTCGATCTTTACATGAGCGGCGGCAATCTCAGCGCCCTTCTGGTCGATCTGTCCGGCCTGCAGTTCGGCAACGCGCTGCTGTCTGCACTCGGCATTCCGGAACGCGCCCAACTGCAATGCCTCATCGGCCAGTTCGCCCTGCAGCGCGGGGTGCTGTCCACCAAGACCATGCTGATCGACACCAACGAGTCGATCATCAGCGGAAGCGGGGACATCGATCTCAGCCAAGAAAAGCTGAACTACCAGATCAAAACCGAGACGAAGCATTTCAGCATCGGCTCGCTGCCTGCGCCGATCGGTATTTCCGGTTCGTTCAAGAATCCCAGTATCGGGCCTGATCTTCTGAGGCTCGGTGTCAGGGGCGGCGCCGCGGTGGGCCTGGGCTTCCTGTTGCCCCCGCTTGCCTTGCTGCCAACCATTCAATTGGGCGTCGGCGACGACCATCGATGCGGCCGGCTCATGAGCCGAAAGTGAAGGATGCCGCGGCGGGATAAACAGACGAAGCCGCAACCGGTGCGTAGGCGCGAAGGGTTCGGCGAGGATTGACCTGGATCAATGCGATCCGGGTCCTGCCGCCAGATAGTGCTGGCAACGAGGGCGAACAACGCAAACCCCCGAAGGGCGTCTGCAAGAC
>JBBROR010000320.1:0-3913 GCA_038229175.1 Acetobacterales bacterium
CTCGCGCTGCATCCGGTGCCCGAGCAGAAACCGCGCATACCCCTGCGGATCGGCAATCTCCGGCCCGTGCCCTGGCAAATAGAGCCGGTCAGACCGCGCCAGCAGCCGATGCAACGACGCAAAATACGCCGCCATGTCGCCCTCCGGCGGGCTGACGACGCTGCTCGACCAGCCCATCACATGATCGGCCGTCATCACCACGCCATCGGACCGCGCCAAGGCCACGTGATCGGCCGCATGGCCAGGCGTGTGCAGCACCGTCCACCCCGCCACCACGTTGCCATCCCGCATCACATGATCCGGCGACAAGCTCGGATCAAACGCAAACACCGGCGCCCCCGTCGCAGCCCGCATCGCCGCAAGCCCACCCACGTGATCCAGATGCCCGTGCGATACCAAAATCCGCACAACGCTCCCGGCGGCCTTCAGCACGGCATCCAGATGCGCGGGGTCGTCGGGCCCCGGATCGAGCACACTGATCCCGTCCGGCCCCTCCAACAGATAGGTGTTGGTGCCGTGATAGGTCATCGGCCCCGGATTACCCGCCACGATCCGGCGAATGCCGTCTGCACAGGCCAGTGCCACACCCCGGGGCGGCTCGATTTCAGAAAGGTAGGCCATCAGCAATCCCCATTCTTGATCCCATCACTGTCGAAGTGATGACCAGATCGTGCCACAAGGCGCCATGGAAGCCGATGAATACGATCTCATGGATGCAGCGGAAGCCACGATGTGGTGGTATCGCGCACTGCACACCCGCCTGATCGACGCCCTTGCCCCTCTCACCGGTCGCCTGCTGGATGCAGGCTGCGGAACCGGTGGCTTCCTCACAGCCCTTGCCCGCGCGCGCCCCGATCTCGCGCTTGCCGGCATCGAATATCTGCCCTCGGCCGCCCACCGGGCTGCCATAAAATCCGGCGCCGCGATCGCGGCTGCCTCCATTATGAGCCTGCCTTTCCCGGACGCCAGTTTCGACGCCGTGGTATCAGCCGACGTGTTATGCCACGAAGCGGTCCGTCCCCAGGCCGCACTGACGGAATTGCACCGCGTCGCAAAACCCGGCGCAACCCTGATTTTGAATATGCCGGCCTATGCCTGGCTCGCGTCAGCGCATGACCGTCGCGTCCACAACGCTCGCCGCACAACGCCCGCGGGACTGCGGATGTGGCTCACCCTTGCCGGTTTCACACAGATCAGAACCACCTACTGGAATGGGCTTCTGCTGCCACTGATGGTCGCCCAGCGCAAAATATTGGCCCGTGGCGACGCCGCCAGCGACGTCGCCGCTTTTCCGCCATGGCTCGATGCCACACTGCACGCCATCACCCGCATCGAACGACACCTGCCGTTCCCGCTCCCCGCCGGCGGGTCCATCCTCGCCGTCGCCATTCGCCCCCTTTCGGAGCCTGCGTCATGACCGATCGACCCAACCCGGGCCTCTCAATCGTCGTCCCGGTCTATCGCGGCGCCGCCACCGTGGGCCTGCTCGTCGACGCATTGTCAAAACTGCGTCCCGAAGGCGGGCTGGAAGTGGTGTTGGTCAATGACGGCAGCCCCGACAATTCCGGCGATGTCTGCCGTGCCCTGATCAAAACCGCCACCATCCCGGTCATCTATGTCGAGCACTCCCGCAATTTCGGCGAGCATAACGCCGTCATGACCGGCCTGCGCCACGCCAGCGGCGCCTACGTCATCACCATGGACGACGACCTGCAGAACCCGCCGGAGGAAGTCGTCAAACTCTACGACCACGCCCGCCTCGGCGACTGGGACGTCGTCTACACCCGCTACGCCAAGAAGGAGCATGCCGGCTGGCGCAACCTCGGCAGCCGTTTTGCGAACCGCGTCGCCGACTGGTTGCTGGACAAGCCGCGTGGCCTTTATCTCTCGTCGTTCCGCTGCATGGCGGCCCCAATGGTTCGAGAAGTCACGCTCTATCGCGGACCTTATCCGTATGTCGACGGCCTGCTGATGCAGGTCACGCAGCGGATCGACAGCATCGAGGTCAGGCACCTACCGCGCGCCGAGGGCCGCTCGAACTACAATCTTCGCAGGCTCGTGCTGCTCTGGCTCAACCTCGCCACCAGCTTCTCCCTCGCCCCGCTCCGCCTCGCCATCCTGCTCGGCATCGTCATGGCGATGCTCGGCACCGCAGGTGCTGTCGCCACCATCGTCGAGGCACTGTCCACCGACCGCACCCCCTCCGGCTGGGCCTCGACCATGACGGTCATTCTCCTGGTCTCCGGCGTGCAGTCGATGATCCTGGGCGTGCTCGGCGAGTATGTCGGCCGCACCTTTCTATCAGCGAACGGCAAGCCGCAGGGTGCCGTGCGCGCCGTGCTGCGCAACGCCCCCGAACCCACGCAGATGGACCGCGCCGCGTGAACCCGTCCTGGATCCTGCTGCTATCGGCCATCACGGTCAGCATGGGCGCGCAGACCTTGCTCAAATCCGGATCCCGCGCCGTGGATCTGATGGCGCAACTGCTCGACTGGCACACCATCATCGGCCTCGGCCTTTATGGCCTCGCCGCCATGCTCTACATCGTGGCGCTGCGCCGCATCCCGCTTTCGGTGGCTTTGCCGGCCACCGCGATCTCGTATATCGCGGCGGCCTTCGTTGGCCATTTCGTGTTCGGCGAACATCTCAGCGCCACCCATATCGGTGCCATCGGCCTGATCGGCGCCGGCGTCGTGCTGCTGGCCTTCGCCTGATCCTGCGTGCCGCGAATCGCCTTGGCACGGTATGAAAGCCCATTCTGTCACGCGGGGAGACATCGTATGCGACGCGGTTTGATCGGTTTGGCGTTGCTGTCAGCTGCAAATCTCGCCCAGTCGACGCCGGCCATGGCGCAAAGCGGCATCACGACCGAGAGCCTGGCCCCTCCAGGCGGCGCCACCGTCAGCACGCGGCCGTTGTCGCTGCAGCCAGGTGGGCCTTCCCTCAAGGCACCGTCCGTTCCGATGCAACCCTTCACAGCGCCCGGGGTCACTGCGCCCAGGGCCAATGCTCCAATGGTCAATGCGCCCATGGTCACTGCGCCTGCCATCACCGCTCCCGCGATTGCTCCGCCCGCAACACTCCCATCGTCGGCCTCGATCACCGCACCACCGATCGCCGCCCCCGCCTACACCAACCCACCCACCAATTCCGTGCTCGGACGCTCCTCCCCCGGCCAGGATGCATCGCAATCCGCTTCAAGCAGCAACCAGGTCGCAGCCCAGCCCAACGCGCCCGGTCCGTCACGCCCGATCATCGCCAACCCACAGGACATTCCGGCCGCTGCGAAACCCGCACCGCGATTGATGGCCCCTGCAGTCGCCCCCCCTCGTTCCAAGGGCGTCTCAGCCGCGACCGGCCAATCCGCAACACCCAAATCAGCCGTCAAGAAATCAACCACGGCGCACGCCGCCGGAAAATCCGCGACAATGGCCAAGCCAAGTCCGGCCGCGCAGCACCTGACCACGCCGTCACATGCAACAGGCAAGACCAAGCCAAAGACCGTCGCCGGCTGATTTCCTGGGCCATGCTGGTCGCGGCGTTGCGATACCGATTGTCCTGCCACCGCCAACGCGCCACACTCTGCACTACAAGCTGGTCAGTACACCGATAGCCTGACGCAAGAACGCGCACGACAAGACGCCGCAAGGCGCTGCGAGACAGGAGAATTTCGATGAAACGTCGCGCCGTGCTGATGGGAACATCCGCAGCCCTCGTCGCCGGCCTCCGGACAGCCGCGGCACAGAACGCTGCAACCAACCCTGGCCTGCCATCCGGCACGCGCGAAGAGGCCGTGATGGACACGCTTCCAGGCAAAAAACCCCTCATCAAGCTGACGTATCGCCCGCCCAACTACGAATCGCCGCTAGAGACCTTCACGTCACAGTTAACGCCCAACGACCAGTTCTTCGTC
>JBBROR010000321.1:0-3886 GCA_038229175.1 Acetobacterales bacterium
CCGTTGGTGGTGTCCGGCCTGATCGCCAGCTTCAATTCGCCGGCCCGCTTCCTGCCCAGCCAGGCGGCACAGGAAAGCCGCCGCGCCGCCCTTCCGGACGCTGCCACGCTGTCGGCCAACCTGGCCGAGGCCGTCATCGGCACGCCGTTCCGGGCCGAAAGCTTTGCGCCGTTCCTGGCCGATGTTGCGGCAGCGCGGCAGGGGGCCTTGCTAAGCCGCGCCGATCTGGACGGCACCAGCCTGGCTTTGCAGGCGGACACGCTGCTGATCCAGCACGGCCCACGCTTTGTGGCGCTGCTGCCGCTGTCTGCGGTGCGGGATTCGGCGGCGGCCGAGGTCGCCATCGGCAAGCTTGCCGTGCCGGGGCTGACCTTTGTCGATCTCGCGCGGGAATCAAACGCCCTGTTGGCAAGCTACCGTGCCGAGGCCGTTACCTTGTCGCTTGCGGGAAGCCTCGTCATTACGCTCCTGTTGGCCGCCGCGCTGCGCACGCCCAGGCGCATCCTGGCCGTGCTGGTGCCGCTTGCAGCGGCCGTGTTGTGCACCGCCGCCATCGACCTGCTGATCGCCCAGCGCCTGTCGATCTTCAACCTGTTCGGCCTGTTGCTGGTGGTGGCCGTCGGCTCGAACTACGCGCTGTTCTTCGAACGCGCCGCGCGTACGCCCACGCCGGAAGGCGCGCGGGTGGTGGCGTCGCTGGTGTTGGCCGATCTTTGCACCGTCATTGGCTTCGGCGTGCTTGGCTTCTCCCAGGTTCCGGTTCTGGGCGGCATCGGTGCCACCGTGGCCATCGGCGCGTGCCTCAGCCTGCTGTTCGCGGCCGTCATCGGGCCACGCGCCCTATGAGCCGGCGTGACCTGCTGCTGTTGCTGCCCGGGGCGTATTTCCAGCCGGGCGACTACGCGGCGAACGGCATGATGGCCGCGCTGCCATCGTCCATCGAGACCGTCGAGGTGCCGCCTTGCCCACAGCGCTATCTCGACGGTGATATCGGGCCTTGGCTGCACCACACTTACGTGGCGCCGGCGGCGGGACGGCGGATTTTCATGCTCGGCATCTCACTTGGGGCGATGGGCGCGCTGATGCATGCGCAGGCGCATCCCGGCACAGTCGATGGCATGGTGCTGCTGTCGCCGTTCCTGGGCACGCGCGGCCTGATCGCCGAGGCGGTCGCCGCCGGCGGGCTGCGGGCCTGGCAGCCCGGCACTCTTGTCGCCGGCGACATCGAGCGGCGCATGCTGGCTGGTGTCGCACGGCTGCCGCCGCAAAACCTGCATCTGGGATGCGGGCGCGCCGACCGCTTTGCGGACGCCAGCCGCCTGCTCGCCAGCCTGCTGGCGCCTTCGCGTGTATTCTGGACAGACGGCGGGCATGACTGGACCTGCTGGCGCGCGCTGTGGTCGCAAATTCTCCGCTCGGGTCCATATCCCGGTTGGCAACTGGGGGAGGCCAACTGATGCGCGCAGTGTTGGCCCTCATCGCGGCCCTGCTTCTTGGCGGCTGCATCGACGCGCGCTATCCGCAGTCTTTGGCCCTCGCCCCTGACCCTTCCGCCGAGACCGTCTACGCCCAGCTCTACCCCTACTATGTCGAATTCTGCGCGGTGTCGGAAATTCGAAAAAAGCCAGGTTCGGCCGTCGATATCGAAGGCGGCGGCCCCGGCGGGCATTCGGTGCTGTATCTCAATGGCGTCTGCAAGGTCGGGCCTGACTATCCCGAGATTGGGCTGTGTGGCGGCGATCCCACGGGACAGGGCGTGGGGATCAGCGTCAATGCGCATTACAGCAACGCCAATTGGTCGGCGATCTCTGGCCGTGACTTCTTTTTCCGCGGCGATCTGGCGCCGGGAGAGGCGCTGGACGCTGAGAGCTACGCCCGCACCCAGGCGCGCGCAAAGGCCGAGCGCGCGCTGGACGGCATTACCTTCCACGCCGAGGCCATGGCGGGCAAACCCACACGGATGTCCGACCGCGACTATCGCTACGAGCTTTCGGTCGCCACCGACTATGCCATCGGCTTCGGCCGGGACCGTTACTGCGCGCGGGTGCCGATCGACCGCGCGCGGATGGCCGGCGTTGTGGCCTATCTGAATTCGGTGAACCTTCCCTATCGCCAGGGTCTGAAGACATTCGAATGGGACGTGCTGCGCGACAACTGCGCGCATCTGACGCACAACGCGCTGGCCACAGTGGGGCTGTGGCGCCACTGGCCAACCGATCGATCGCTCCTGGTGGCGGCTTTCGATTTTCCGGTGCCGAAGAACGAGTTCGTCAACCTTATGGGCCGGATAAGCGATCTCCCAATCGACGATCCCGAAGCGTTCTGGAGCGACAGGGAACTACGCAGTGCGCTTCTCGTTCAAAATTGGATAGCAACCCGCCCGGGCGGCCTGGCGGAAGCGGAGCGCGCGGTTACCAAAAATACGATGTATGACACTGATTTGCGGCTGATCTTCTTTGACGAGGCCATTACCGGCCACTACCGCAGACACTTCAACGCCATTTTTCGAGACCCGGTCTACACCGACCTGCGTGCCAACCTCGATCATTTTGCAGATGCCTACGACACGATCGTGTCTCGGCGTGCCATCATCTCGGCCAATTTCGATACGCCGGAGCGCAAAGCTTTCATCGATGCGTATTTCGACCGTATCGACGCCGACCGCGTCCAACTCCAGGCCACGCGCCTGTCTTTGTCGCACCTTGCGCATTAAGGAACCCGGATGCAGCCGCTTCGTTTGAGCCATATGTGCATCGCCACCACCCTCGGCCGCGGTCTGGATGCGCAATTCGTTGCCTTGCGCACTGGCCGCAGCGGCCTCGCGCCCTGCGTTTTTGAAGACGTGGAACTGGCCACCCATGTCGGCGCCATTGACGCGCTGGACCACATGCAGCTTGCCCCAAGCCTGCTTGCCTATAATTGCCGCAACAACCGCGCCGCCGAACTGGCGCTACGCCAGGACGGCTTTGACGACGCGATGGCGGCGGCGCGCGAGCGCTATGGCTCCAGCCGGATCGGGGTGTTCCTCGGCACGAGCACATCTGGAATCCTGGAGGCCGAGCACGCCTACCAGGCGCGCGACCCGGACACGGGGAGGCTGCCCGCGCAGTTTCGGTATGCCACCACCCACAACACGCACTCCTTGGCAAGTTTTGTACAACGTCGCTTCGGCCTGTCCGGCCCATCGCTGGTGGTGTCCTGCGCCTGTGCCTCTACCGGCAAGGCATTCGGCAACGCTGCCAGGGCAATGGCGGCAGGGCTGTGCGACGCCGCCATCGTCGGTGGGGCGGACACGCTGTGCCTGACCACCTTGCACGGCTTCGCCTCGCTTCAACTGGTCTCACCAGAGCCCTGCCGGCCCTGCGACGGCGCACGCGACGGCATCTCAATCGGCGAGGCGGCGGGTTTTGTTCTGTTGGAACGCGGGGATGCGCACGCGGGCGATGTGCTGTTCGGCGGCCTGGGCGAAAGCAACGATGCCTATCATATGTCGGCGCCACATCCGCAGGGCGCCGGTGCCCGGCTGGCCATCGCGCGCGCGCTGCAGGCCGCGGGGCTGCAGGAAGCCGACATCGACTATGTGAACCTGCACGCAACGGCCACCCTGGTGGGCGACAAGGCCGAGGATCATGCGGTCTTTGATACTTTTGGCGGCCAAACCCCATGCAGCTCCACCAAGGGGCTGACCGGCCACACGCTGGGGGCTGCGGGAATCGTGGAAGCGATCTTCTGCGCGCTGGCCTTGCGGCACCAGTTCATCCCGGGCTGCGCGCATCTGCGCACGCGTGACAGCGAATTCCGCAGCAACGTGGTGCGCATGGGCCGGGCCGCCGATCTGCGGCGTGTGATGAGCAACTCGTTCGGCTTCGGCGGCAGCAACTGCAGC
>JBBROR010000322.1:0-3875 GCA_038229175.1 Acetobacterales bacterium
CTTGCCAGCATCAGGAAGCGGCGCAGCATGGTGAGACGGATCGCATCGCCGGCATTCGGGCAGGTGTCCGGCGGCAGCAGGGCCAACCTGCCCCCGGGCACATCGAGATCCAGCGTGTGCCGGTGCAGCAGATCGCCACCCAGAAGTCCCGCCACCGGGCCAAGATCGAGCGCCATCACGGGCATGCTGAGCGGGCCGCGCGGTTCGCGCTGGTAAAGCGGCATCCCACCCAACGCAAGCCCGGGCACGATGGCGTTGCGATGCTCGTCGAGCCGCCCACCGGCGCCGCGCATGGCGGTGCCAACCCAGTCATCCAGCGATAGACCGAGGCGGGCCACCGTGGCCCGGGTCAGCACGCTGCGCTCGGCGCCGGTGTCGAGCACCATGCGCACCGTCTGCCCGGCGAGCGTGACCGGAACGACGCAAAAGCCGTCGGTTTGCAGGGGCACGCTGGCCAGTGGCGCGCGGGGGGCGCAGGCGGCCCATGCACGCATTGGCAGGGCGGCACCAAAGGCTGCAAGCAGATGCCGTCGCTTCATCCGGCGGATGCGAGCGCGCGCCAGGCGATATCGTGGCGGCAGAATCCCTCAGGCCAGTCGATGGCATCCACCGCGGCATAGGCGCTGGCGCGTGCCGCGGCGATGCTGGCGCCGGTGGCACAGATGGTCAGCACGCGGCCGCCATTGCTGACGAGCTGGCCGTCCAGCATGTCGGTGCCGGCATGGAACACCTGCACGTCAGGGACCGACGCCGCGGCGTCCAGCGGCCCGATCGGGGTGTGGCGCTTTGGGTTGGCCGGGTAGCCGCTGGCCGCCATCACGACAGCCACGGCGGCGCGGTCGTGCCAGCGGAGATCGAAATTCGACAGTTCGCCGTCACAGGCGGCGACCAGCGCGGCGAGCAGGTCGGACTTCAATCGCAACACCAGGCACTGGCATTCGGGATCACCGAATCGGACGTTGTATTCGATCAGCTTTGGCCCGCTGGATGTCAGCATCAGCCCCGCGAACAGGATGCCACGAAACGGTCTGCCGCGGCTTTGCATCTCCACCAGAGCGGGATGGATGAACCGCGCCATGATGTCGGCTTCAAGCGCGGGCGGCAGGCAAGGCGGCGGCGAATAGGCGCCCATGCCGCCGGTGTTGGGGCCATGATCGCCATCCAAGGCGCGCTTGTGGTCCTGGGCGGCGCCCAGCGGGATGGCGGTGAGGCCGTCACACAAGGCGAACACGCTGACCTCCTCGCCTTCGAGAAGCTCCTCGATCACGACGGACGCACCCGCTTCGCCCAGCGTGGCGTTGTCCATGAAATCGGTGATGGCGGCCAAAGCCTCGGCCTCCGTCATGGCCACCACCACCCCCTTGCCGGCGGCGAGGCCGTCGGCCTTGATCACAAGCGGCGCACCCCGGCGGGTGATAAAATCTCGCGCCGAAGCAGAATCGTCAAAGCGCTCCCACAATGCGGTGGGGATGCCGGCGGCGTCTGCCACCTCCTTGGTGAAGGTCTTGCTGCCTTCCAGCGCAGATGCTGCCGCCGTAGGACCGCAACATGCGATGTCGGCACGCGCCATCGCATCGGTGATCCCGGCCACCAGCGGGGCCTCGGGGCCGGGAATCACAAGGTCGATATCGTTCTCGGCGGCGAATATGACGAGCTCGGCGATATCCATGACGCCGATCGGCACGCATTCGGCAACTTCGGAAATACCGGGATTGCCGGGCGCGCAATACAGCTTGGTCAGCATGGGGGAGTGGCAGACCGCCCAGCACAGCGCATGTTCGCGCCCGCCGCTGCCGATAACCAGAACGCGCATCGCATCACTCCTGTTCGCCGAGCCGGGGTCCCTCCCCGCCCAGTAGCACTTCCAGATAGGGGGAAGCTGCCCTGGAGCAGCGTCCGCTGTTCCGGCACTGAATGTTTTCTACAGCACAACATCAGGTCGATTGATTTCAATCGATCTGAACGTGCTTTAGGATATCGGGATGGACGATGCGCGCACGAATATCCCCGAATACACCGTAAGCGAAATCTCGGGCGCCGTGAAACGCACCCTGGAAGGCGCGTTCGGCCGGGTGCGGGTGCGTGGCGAACTCACCGAGGTGAAGCGCTACCCCTCAGGCCACATCTATTTCTCTTTGAAGGACGAGGGCGGCAAGATCTCCGGCGTGGTGTGGAAATCAGCGGTATCCAAGCTTGGCATGCAGCCGGAAAACGGCGTGGAGGTCATCGCCCAGGGCAAGGTCTCGTCCTACGGCGACCGCTCCAGCTACCAGCTCATCGTCGACCGGATGGACTATGCCGGCGCCGGCGCCCTGCTGGCCAAGATCGAGGCGCTGCGGATCCGGCTGACCGAGGAGGGCGTGTTCGACGCCGCCCGGAAACGACCGCTGCCGATGCTGCCGGTGGTGATCGGAATCGTCACCAGCCCGCAAGGTGCGGTGATCCAGGACATCCGCACCACCATCCTGCGACGATTTCCGCGCGCCCTGCTGCTCTGGCCGGTCCCGGTGCAGGGCGAGGGCTCGGCCGAAAAGATCGCCGCCGCGATCAACGGATTTTCCGCCATTCGCCCAGGCGGCCCCGTGCCGCGCCCGGACGTCATCATCGTGGCGCGCGGCGGCGGCTCGCTCGAAGACCTGATGGCCTTCAACGACGAGGCGGTGGTGCGCGCCGCCGCCGGCTGCAGCATCCCGCTGATCTCGGCCGTGGGCCACGAGACGGACACCACGCTGATCGACTTCGCCTCTGACCGCCGTGCGCCCACGCCCACCGCCGCAGCCGAGATGGCGATCCCCGCGCGCGCCGAACTGCTGGCCGACCTGCTGCAGAAGGCGGCGCGGCTTGAGGGCAGCCTGGGCCGCATCGCCCAGGAAAAACGCCTGCGGCTGCAACGCGCCGAACGCGGCCTGCCCGATCTGCCCTCGCTGGCCGGCGCCGCGCGGCAGCGGCTGGAAGATCGCAGCACGCGGTTGGTGCTGGCGTTGCCCAACCTGGTGTCGGCCCGCCGTGCGGCGCTGCTCCGGGCCGAACGGGGCATGCCCGATCTGGCGGCGCTGGTGGCTGGCGCAAAGCGAACCTTGGACGACCGGGCGCTGCGGCTTCGTCTGGCGCTACCCAACGTCGTCTCGGCACGGCGTCAGGCGGTCATTCTGGCCGCCCTCAATCTGCGCTCGGCCTTGCGCCACGCCACCGCAGGACGGGCGGCCCTGGCGGCGCGCGTGTTGCCAAGACTGACCGATGCCCCGGTGCGCGGGCAGCTGCGCGAGGCCCACGCTCGGCTGGAGGGGCTGGGCGCGCGGCTCGAATCGGTGTCGCACAAGGCGGTGCAGGCGCGCGGCTATGCGCTGGTTTATGACGAGAGCGGGCACGCCGTGACGCAGGCAGCCCTTGTGCGCCCTGGTGCAGCCCTGCGGATCAGCTTCGCCGACGGCGAGGTGGCAGTCACGGCCAATGGCGGACGGTCACGACAGATTTCGCTGGATTTATAAGATTTTGGCTCTGCCGGCGGACTGAAGCCCACCGCTCGCAACGACACCCTATTTTGGCCAACGCCGATGCAACCACAACCACTCCCCCGGCCGCGCCCTGATCCAGCGTTCCAAAATGACGTTGATTTCGGTGGTCAGGCGCAGCAGGTCGGCCTGACGGTCGCCGGTATCGGGCAGCGCCATCGGTGGCTCCACCACCAGGCGCAGCCGGGCCGGGCCGATGCGCTCGACATGGGCGGGTATCAGCGGGCACCCAAAGCGCAACGCAAAGGCGGCGGCGGCCGGCGCGGTCATGGCAGGGCGGCCAAAAAACGGGGCGGCGATGCCGTCGTTCATCTTCTGGTCGACGAGCATGCCGAGATACCCGCCGCGCCCAAGATGGGCCAA
>JBBROR010000323.1:0-3871 GCA_038229175.1 Acetobacterales bacterium
TGACGCCCGCCACCCCGCAAACCCCAGTACTGCGCCGAACGCACCACCGGCGATCGTCTCCAGCAACGGATCAATGCGGCTGCGGCTTCGAATGATGGTCATCATGGCGCGATACATTCGCAGGAATGCAGCGTCAGCGCGTGCCGTCTCGGTGGCCTCCAGCCCGTAGGCGCGCACGGTGCGGGCCTGGGAGAAGCTTTCGGTCAGCAACGTGGCGGTCTCGCCCACACGCTCCTGCATCCCGCCCGACGCGCTGCGGATGCGCCGCCCGATGCGCTGGATCGGCACGGCGGCGATCGGGAACAGGCATGCCGCGATCAGGCACAGCACGGGATCGGTGTAGATCATCCAGCCCACCAGCCCGATCAATTTCAGCCCGTCGCCCAGGCTGTTGACGGCGCGCACCAGCCCCTCGCGGATCATGGTGGCATCCGTGGTGAAACGTGCCGCCAGTGCCGCCGGTGCCTCGCGCTCCACCCGCGCCAGATCGGCGTGCATCAGATGCGCGAACATCCGCCCCTGCAGGCTGCGAATGGCCAGCAGCACGGTCTTCTGCATGGCGATGGCCTGAAAATACTGCGCCGCCGCCTTCGCGGACGTGACCACCATCACCAGGATCGGCACCTGGTACAGGATGCGGGGGTCGCGCCGCTCGAACAGGTTCAACGCCTGTCGCACCACGGCGGGGTACAACGTCTGCAACCCGGCCATGACGATCGTCAGCACCAGCACCAGCAGCAGCAGGCCCCCATGCTGCAGGATATGCTCCCGCCAAAGGCGACGCAGCAGATGGCGGTTCTCAGGGATGCTGGGATGACCTCGATTCATAGGCCCGCCTTTATCAGGGCGCGCGGTACTGTGCCAGTTTCGCCATCAAATCGTCCCGCGTGGCGATGCAGCCACCCACCAGCCACGACGCCCGCATCGATTTCAGGATGCGCCCCATCTCCGGGCCGGGCTGCAGCCCCGCCAAAGCGAGATCGCGGCCCTGTACCGGAAACACCGGCACGCCCATCGCGGCGATCCGCGCCAGCAAGCCCGCCTCACGCCCGGCAATCCGGGCACGGCCTTGCAGAATATCCTGCGGCGTATCAGCCAGCAGGCGGCGCAGCTGGGCGTTGTCCACTGCGTCCGGCGGTGGTGCGCCCTGAAGCGCCAGCAGCCGCGCGGCCGCCTGGCCAGACAGATTGAGCGGCGCCGGCCCCTGCGGCAGCAACGCCGCCAGCCGCAGCACGGGCTCGGCCGGAAGCATATCGACCAAGCGCAGAACGGCGTTCGGCAGCACCGCTTCCAGCACGCCCGTCCGCGCCATCAGGCCCAAGGCCGTGTCCGGGGCAGGGGCCTCGAGGATACGCCGCACCTCGCTCCAAACGCGCTCAGCCGACAACCCCGACATCCCTGCCACACCGGCATTGATCGCGGCCAACGCGCCTGCATCGGCTGGCGCCCGCCCATAACGTGCGAAAAAACGAAAAAACCGCAAAATCCGCAGATAATCCTCGGCGATACGCGCCCCGGCATCCCCCACGAAGCGTACGATCCCGCCCGCTAAATCTTGCCTGCCACCGAAATAATCGAACACCACGCCATCCGGCGCCATCGACATCGCGTTGATCGTAAAATCCCGCCGCGCCGCATCCTCCCGCCAGTCATCCGTGAAGGCCACGACGGCATGCCGCCCGTCGGTCTTCACATCGCGGCGCAATGTGGTGATCTCGAACCCCTGGCCACCCACAAGCGCGGTGACGGTCCCGTGGGCAATCCCGGTCGGAATGGCCCGCAGCCCCGCGCGGCCGAGCGCTTCCATCACCTGATCCGGCGTCATCGGCGTCGCCAGGTCGATATCGGCGATCTCTCGTCCCGCCAACGCATCGCGCACACAGCCGCCCACCAGCCGCGTGCCCGGCAGCACCGCCAGAACCGCCGCAAGCGCAGGCTGCGCCAGGAAATCCGGTGTCACGGCCTCGACGCCGGACGAACGGTTTCATACAAGAAACAAATGGCCATCATGCCGATCGACTCCGTGCTGGGTTTGCCGACAGCCCTCCATGCGCGCTCCTATCAGGCTGCCGTGGATGAAGGCTACACGCCAGACCCGGCCGCCCCGCCACTCGATGGCACGCCGGCATCGCTTGCGGCCCATATCGATTGGCTGAACACCCAAGGCGACACGATCACCCTGCCAGATGGCCGCACCGTGGCGCGTACGGCCCACATGCAGCTCTGGCTCACCCACGCCTTCACCTTCATCGGCCGCCTCAACATCCGCTTCAGGCTCACGCCGGAACTGCAGCGATGGGGCGGCCATATCGGCTACGCCATGCGCCCCAACTTCGAAGGCCGCGGCTTTGGCCGTCATATTCTGGCCGAGGGCATCAAGGCGGCACGGCGCGGCGGGTTGAAGGGGCTGCTGGTCACCTGCCTCGACACCAACATCGCCTCGATCCGAATCATCGAGTCCAATGGCGGCCGACTCATCGACCAGGGCCCGCATCCCTGGCAAAGCCATCTGACGGCACGGCAATACTGGATCGCCGAATAGCGACCTGACGAACCACCCATCTTAGTCGGGTGCTGATAAGTTGGCGGGCTGCGACTATTATTATTAAGCTGGTCTACGGCACACCACGATCAGACACACCCCGCCCTGGCACGATGCGACCGTCTTCGATCCGCGCCGGCACGTATCGGGAATTCGGGTCCATGCGCTCCTTCAGCCCGTAGCCTACCGCCATGCCGGCAAGCCCCACCACGAGCACCATGCCCACCCACAGCACCGCAGGCCGCACATGCGGGGCCAGAAACCGCCACATCAGGTAGAGCCCGAGGGGCGTCAGGAACAGCCCGATCTCGGCCGCGCGCAGCATCAGCCCGCCGCCCGCAAACGCGATGCAAGCCCAACCAGGATCGCCGCCGTGGCACCCCAGATGTGATGCTCCGGGTGCGGCCACTCCCAGTACGACCGCATGCGGCCCTGCCACATCCGCGTTTTCCGAACGGGTGCATTAGGGTCCAGCAACACAGCCAGCGGCAGTTCGAACATTTGTTCCACTTCGTGCGGCGAGGCCATCAGGCCCAGCCCGTCCAACGCCACACCGGGGCTCAGCAGCCCCATCACCGGCGTGATCTGATAGCCGGTCCCTGTAATGTAGTCGGGCAACCGGCCCGCCAGCTCCACCCGCATCGGGTCCAGCCCGATCTCCTCTTCCGCCTCACGCAACGCCGCCGCCTCCGGGCTCTCATCACCGGGATCGATCCGGCCGCCGGGAAAGCTCACCTGTCCCGCATGCTTGTTCAGATGCGACGCGCGCTTGGTCAGCAGCACGCCGGGTGCGACGCCGAGCACAAAGGGCACCAGCACCGCCGCCGGCACGTAAGGCGGTTCCGTCAGATCGCGGGTATCGTCGCCGTCCACGTCCTGGTCCGCATGATCCGTCACGGCCGAAAGCCGTGCGCGCAGCTCGCCCTCTGTCACCTGGCGCAGTTTTCGTCGCCGGTCGGCACCTCGCCCAGCGCGAAGAAACGCCGCTGGCTCCACACGCCCAACATCCGGCGACCCTCCACGATCTCCACCTCGGCCAGCGCCACCAGCTCGTAATACACGGCACGGCTGATCCGCGCCTCCACCGGCCACCGCCCGTCCCCCGCGCGCACGAGCAGATACGGCGTGGGCTCGCAGGTCAGCAAATCATGCGCAATGCGGACTGGGTGATCCGGCCCGGCCGCAATCACCTGGTCCACATTTGTCCGAAAATTCAGGACCTGATCCCGCCCCAGCCCACTCCATTCCAGCTCCACCGCCAGAAAAGGCGCGTCCTCCACCTCGATCGGGCCCCGCTCGGCCGGCGTCTCCAGCCAGAACACCCCGTCA
>JBBROR010000324.1:0-3855 GCA_038229175.1 Acetobacterales bacterium
GGCTCCCTGCGCTCGCGCCAGCGACTCCCCCAGCTCGGCCGTTTCAACCAGCATGTAGGTGTCGCCGAACTCCGCCTGGCTGTCCCAAATCGGGATTTGGTGCCCCAGCACAGACGCCAGATGCGTTGCCGGACGCAGCTTCAATCCAGGCGCCACCGTGAACGGCAGAACCTCCTTGGCATGGTGATGTACAATCGCCCCCACGTCCGGCCGCGCCTGATACAGCGCACCGTGGATCACCCGCTCCCGATAGACCCCGCGCCCACGCTGGTCGACCGGCGTGCCGTCCAGCAGGAATTCCATCAGATCCTCACGCGTGACGATCTCCGGACTGCGGCTGCACGCGAGGAAATACCGGCCGGGATCCTCCGGATGCCTGACGCTCACATGACCGAAATCGTCGATCACCCCCTCTCGCGCCATGATGCGGTTCGCTAAAAAAAGCTCCTGCAACGCGACGGCAACGGCATCGGACATTCTCTGTTTCCACAAGCCCGCCAAACTATGCAGCCCTGTCCCCCATGTCGCAACCCGGCCTGGACGGGGACCAAGCCATTGGGCAAAGAGAGCGCCCAACAACCGAGGCCCCGAGCATGACCCCCACCGATATCAGCCGGGTGCAAACCTACCTGCGCCGCATCCTCGGCTCCGACCGCTTGACCATCGTGCCGCCTGGCAAATCCGGCCTCTCCGTCGAAATCACCGTGCAGGACGAAGTCATCGGGACGCTGCACCGCGACGACGACGAAGGCGAAATCTCCTATTCCGTCCACCTCACCATCCTCGACGAAGACCTTCCTCCCCCGCCGAAATCTGCCGCTAAGGTTCGGCGCTAAGCCAGCAAGGCAGTAGGCGTTGCCCCCTGGACCCCCACCACGGCCGAGCCCTGGACTTCATTAGGCCGGGTTCCAAGGACCCGGTCCTTGGCGGGGATCCAAGGGGCAGACCCCCTTGGCCTTGCTTGCTTGGCCGCCCGACCCTCAGCGGGCGGATTCGGCAAGGACGGTGCCAATATCGGCGGAGGCGTCGATTCCAAGCACGTGGTAGCTGTGCCACAGGGCGTAGAAGAGCAGGCTCCAGGCGGGTTGGGCGTGCTGTCCGGCGTTTGCGACAGCCTGCATCACGACCTGTCTTGGGACCAGGGCTGCAACGCCTGGCTGGGCGGCCATCTGGGCGGCAAGGGCGGTGCCGCCGGATTGAATCCAGGCGCCGACGGGGGGTTTGAAGCCTTTCTTTCTGTCCCAGGCGCCGGCCTGCGGGAAGGCGTCTTGCAGCCACTCGCGGAGCAGGATTTTACCCGTTTTGAAGCCGGTCTTTTCGTTGTCGGGCAGGGAGAATGCGTAGTTGGCCACGACCGGGTCGAGGAACGGGGTGCGGCCTTCGACGCCGTGGACCATGAGGCAGCGGTCAAGTTTGATCAGCAGGTCGTTGGGCAACCATTCCTGGCAGTCGACGATCTGTGCGGCCTGCAAGGGCGAGCGGCCGGAGATGGCGGCTTCGGCGGCGGCGATGCCGTCACGCCAGCCGTCAAGGCCGGGAATGCTGGTGGCGAACACACCGGCAGAGCGGGGCTTGCGGGTGAACCAGCGCAGCGGGGCGCGTTGTTTGCGGTAGCGAACGTAGCCGCCGAAGAGTTCGTCGCCGCCTTCGCCACACAGCGTGACTTTTAGGCCTGCGGCCCGGGCGGCTTCCCCCAAGAGCCAGGTTGGAAGGATGGCGGCGTCGGCGGTGGGGTCGTCGATGGAGGCGGCGATGCGTGGGGCGAGCGCCCAGAAATCGGCCTCGCCCATTTCGATGCGGGTGCAGTCGGCATTCATGGCGGCGGCAAGGCGCATGGCCTCTGCGGTTTCATCGATGCCTTCGCCACCTTCCCAGCCGACGGTGAGCGCCTGGATGCGGCTTCCGGTGGCGCGGGTCATGAGCGAAAGCAAGGCCGCCGAATCCACGCCGCCCGAAAGAAAGAGGCCGTAGGGCACGTCGGACTGCAGATGCGCGAGCACGCTGCCGAGCAGGATCTCATCGAGCTGTCCGAGGGCTTTGTGGTGATCGATTTTGACGGGGCCGCCATCGGGGAGCGCGGTGCTGCGGTGGGATGCAATGATTTCGCCGTGGCAAACGGTCAGGGTTTCACCGGGCAGCACACGCTTGATGCCGGGGAAGATGGTCTCGGCGCCCGTGGTGAATTTCAGCTGCAGTAGTTCGGCGGCGCGCAGATGCGAGGGCTGGCGGTCGCCGTAGCCGGCGGCAAGCAGCGCGCGGGGTTCGGACGCGAAGGCGAAGCTGCCTTCGTTCTGCGCATAATAGAGCGGCTTGATGCCGAACGGATCGCGCGTCAGTACTAGATTGCCGGTGGCGGGATCGTGGATGGCGATGGCGTACATGCCGCGCAGGCGGTCGGCAAATTCGGGGCCCATCGCTTCGTAGAGGAACACCGGCGGTTCGCAATCCGACCGGGTTCGAAACGGTGTGGCCTGCATGGCGCGGCGCAGGTCGATGTTGTTGTAGATCTCGCCGTTGCCGATCAGCGCCACGCCGGAGTTGAGGTCGGGGCTGAGCCCGAACAGCGGCTGGTCGCCGGTTTCGAGATCGATGATGGCGAGGCGCAGATGCAGCAATGCGGTGTCGCCGCGGGCCAGCCGCCCGGCGCCGTCGGGGCCGCGATGGGCGATGGCGTGCTGCATGCGATCGAGGATGGCATCAAACACGCCGGGCGCTGGCGGCATGCCGTTGCGCGTCTGAACGCCCGCGATCCCGCACATGCACCCACTCCGATTGCCGTTTCATGACGGCTGTACACTGGGGCCACAATTGTGCAAAGAATCGGACGCACTGCACGGCGGGAGAAAGCCGTGCTAACGCACCGGCATGCGCATTCTCTTTGTGACCTCGAATCGGATCGGTGACGCGGTTCTGTCCACCGGGCTGCTCGATCATCTGCTGAAAACCTATCCCAACGCCCGGTTCACCATCGCCTGCGGGCCGGTGGCGGAAGGCCTGTTCGCGCGCATGCCGCAGCTTGACGCCACAATCGTGATGGAGAAGCGAACCTATGGCCGGCACTGGCTGCCGTTGTGGACGGCGACGGTGGGGGTGATGTGGGATCTGGTGGTCGATATCAGGGCGTCTGCTATTTCCTACCTGGTGCCGACCCGTAGGCGTGCCGTGATGCGCAAGAGTGCAGGGCACAAGACGGTGCAGCTGGCGCGGCTGCTGAAATTGGACCCGGCACCGTTGCCGGTGGTCTGGACCAACCCGGAAGATCGCGCGGTGGCGTTTCGGCAACTGCCTTCCGGCGGCCCGATCGTGGCACTGGGGCCCACGGCGAACTGGACCGGCAAGGTGTGGCCGGCCGAGAAGTTCGCAGCACTTTTCCATGCGTTGCGATCCGGCCCGCTGCCGGGTGCACGCGCTGCGATCTTTGCCGGCCCGGGCCCGCAGGAAACAGCCTTGGCAGCGCCGCTGCTTGCAGCCTTGCCGGGTGCGATCAACCTCACGGGCAAGCTCAACCTGCCCCAGGTTGCGGCCTGCCTGGCCCGATGCGCCTTGTTCGTGGGCAACGATTCAGGCCTGATGCACATGGCCGCGGCCTCCGGCGCGCCGACATTGGGGCTGTTCGGCCCCACGTCGTCGGCCGAATACGCCCCCGCTGGCCGATGCGCCGCCGCCGTGCTGTCGCCCACCGCCGATATGGATGACCTCACGGTGGAGGCCGCCTATCAGGCGGTGCTGAGGCTTTTATAGGTCAGCGGCGGCCGAAACCGGAACGCTGGTAAGGGCCCGGAATATCCAATGGCGCGCCGAGCGCGAGCGCGGCCCGCAGTGGCCAGATCGGGTCGGCCAGGATGGCGCGGGCGA
>JBBROR010000325.1:0-3852 GCA_038229175.1 Acetobacterales bacterium
CATTGGCGGAGAGGGTGGGATTCGAACCCACGGTAGGCTATGCACCTACAACGGTTTTCGAGACCGTCGCGATCGACCACTCTGCCACCTCTCCGCGGTCGCAAGCACCGTGGTATAGGGGGCAACGCCCGGTTCTGCAATGTCGGTTTCTCCACGGACACCTGCATTCCGCCGTAATCCGATTGACTCATCCCCGGCGGCCGCTATAACCTCTTTCTCCTGACGAACCGCTAGGCCGTGTCATCGCGCGCCCGGCCAGTGTCGTCTCAATGATTTTGTATTTGCTTCAGGACGCCCCACCGATGTTCGCCATCATCCGCACCGGCGGAAAACAATACCGCGTCAGCCCGAACGACCTGATGAAGGTGGAAAAGCTGGAAGCCGAGCCTGGCTCGACCATCACCTTTACCGACGTACTGGCCGTGGGCTCCGAAGGCAATCTCACCATCGGCGCACCGATCGTGGCCGGCGCCACCGTCACCGCCATGGTCATCGCACAGGATCGCCTGGACAAGATCATAATCTTCAAGAAGCGCCGCCGGCAGAACAGCCGTCGCAAGAACGGCCACCGCCAGCACGTCACCGTGTTGCGCGTGTCCACCATCTCCGCGGCGTAAGGAGCACTCCCCATGGCACACAAAAAAGCTGGCGGTTCGTCGCGCAACGGTCGCGATACAGAGGGCCGTCGTCTTGGCGTAAAGAAATACGGCGGGCAGAGCGTCGTTGCCGGCAATATCATCATCCGCCAGCGCGGCACGGCCGTGAAGGCTGGCGCTGGCGTGGGTCTCGGCAAAGATCATACGATCTTCGCCCTGGTGGACGGCCACGTGAAGTTTATCAAGCGCGCTGACGACCGCGTAACGGTGTCTGTGGTCTCGGCTCCGGTGGCACTCGCCGCCGAATAAGTCGCGTCACGTCCGAATTCCAGGCATTGGGGTCGGCGCAAGCCGGCCCCTTTGTTGTTCCAGCGCTCGCAAGAATCCACTGAAAGCGCCAGCTCGGCCATATCATGAAATTTCTCGACCAGGCCAAAATCTACTGCCGTTCTGGTGATGGCGGCGATGGCGTGATCGCCTTTCGGCGCGAGCGGTTCATCGAATATGGCGGCCCGGACGGTGGCAATGGCGGGCGCGGCGGCAACGTCGAATTCGTGGCGGTCGCCAACCTCAACACGCTCATCGACTTTCGCTACACCCAGCATTTCCGCGCCCGCAAAGGTGGCAACGGGTCGGGGTCGGACCGCACGGGCGCTGCGGCAGATGACGTGCTGATTGCAGTGCCGATCGGCACCCAGATTATGGCGGATGACCAGGAAACCGTGCTGGCGGATCTGGACGTGGCAGGCAAAAAAATCTGCCTTCTCTCGGGCGGTGACGGCGGCCACGGCAACGCGCATTTCAAAACCTCCACCAACCGCGCGCCCCGCCGCGCCGATCCCGGCTGGCCCGGCCAGGAACGCTGGATCTGGCTGCGCCTCAAGCTGATCGCCGATGCCGGCCTGGTCGGCCTGCCCAACGCCGGAAAATCCACCTTTTTGTCAGTCGTCTCCGCGGCGAGGCCCAAGATCGCCGACTATCCGTTCACCACCCTTATCCCCCAGCTCGGCGTCGTCCGTCTGTCGATGACGCAGGAATTCGTGTTGGCCGACATCCCCGGCCTGATCGAGGGCGCCCACGAAGGCGCCGGCCTCGGCGACCGCTTTCTCGGCCATGTCGAGCGCTGCGCCGTGCTGCTGCATCTGATCGATGGCGCCGATGGCAACGTCGTCGACAAATGGCGCACCATCCGCCGCGAGCTCGAATCCTATGGTGGCGGCCTGTCTGACAAACCCGAGATCATCGCGCTCAACAAATCCGACGCCATGACCCCGCGTGAGACCTCCTCGCGCCGGGCTGCCCTGGCCAAGGCGTCCGGTCGCCCCATCATGGTGATGTCCGGCGTATCCGGCCAAGGCGTGCCCGAAGTGCTGCGGGCGCTGTGGGACGCGATCGCCGAGCACCGAAAGGCATGAGCCTGCCGTCGCTGGCCCAGGCCCGCCGGATCGTCGTCAAGATCGGCTCGGCCCTGCTGGTCGACCCAGCCAAGGCGGCCCCCCGCATGGCGTGGCTGGAAGGCATGGCCGAGGACATCGCGGCCCTTCGCGCCCGGGGCACGGATGTGATCGTCGTCAGCTCCGGCGCCATCGCCCTCGCGCGCCGCAGCCTGAAACTGACGCAGAAGAAACTGCGCCTCGAAGAAAAGCAGGCCGCCGCCGCCGTCGGCCAGATCCGCTTGGCGCAGGCTTGGTCCGAGGTGCTCGCCCTGCAAGGCCTCACCGCCGCCCAGATGCTGCTCACCCCCGATGACACCGAGGACCGCCGGCGCTACCTCAACGCCCGCGCCACCCTCACCACGCTCACCGGCCTCGGCTGCATCCCCGTCATCAATGAGAACGACAGCGTCGCCACCGCCGAAATCCGCTTCGGCGACAACGACCGTCTGGCTGCCCGCGTGGCTGAAATGGTCCAGGCCGACCAGCTTATTCTATTATCGGACATCGACGGCCTCTACACCGGCGACCCCAAGCGAGACGCCAGTGCGCGCCACATCCCGGTGGTCGAGACCATGACCGCCGAGATCGACGCCATGGGCGGCGAGCCCCCACCCGGCTACTCCTCCGGCGGCATGCGCACCAAGTTGGTCGCCGCCCGCATCGCCACCGGCGCCGGCTGTGCCATGGCCATCGCCCTCGGCCATGTCGAACACCCGCTGCGCGCGCTCGAACGCGGCGCGCCCTGCACCTGGTTCCTGCCCAACCCCGAAGGCCGCACCGCCCGTAAACGCTGGATCGGCGGCTCCCTGCAGCCCGCCGGCGTGCTGGTGATCGATTCCGGCGCCGCCCGCGCGCTGACAAAGGGCAAGTCGTTGCTCCCCGCCGGTGTGAAATCCGTCGAAGGCGTCTTCGAACGCGGCGACCCCGTCGAAGTCCGCAACGAGGAAAACGCAGTTGTGGCCCGCGGTCTGTCTGCCTATTCGAGCGCCGACGCCGCCATCATCATCGGTCACCAATCGAGCGAATTCGAAGCCTTGCTAGGCTGGCGCGGCCGCGACGAAGCCATCCACCGCGATGATCTGGTCCTTCTTTAAGCAACGGAGCGCCGGTCCCATGCATGTCGAACACGACAAGATCAGCCAGTGGCTGCAAGACGCCGCAAAAGCTGCCCGCGCCGCCTCGCGCGTGCTCGCCCAGATGCCGGAAGCCACCCGCAATGCCGGGTTGCGCGCAGGCGCCGCCTCGCTCCGCCACTTCGCCCCCGCCATCATCGCCGCGAACGAGTGCGACATCGAGGCATTCGACGCCACCACCGGTAGCGCCGCCTTCCGCGATCGCCTGCTGCTGGACGCCCCACGCGTCGAAGCCATGGCCCAGGGCCTCGATGCGATCGCCGACCTGCCTGATCCCCTGGCCCGCGTCTTAGCCGACTGGGTGCGCCCGAACGGCCTGCGCATCCGCCGCATCGCCCAGCCCATGGGCGTCATTGGCATGATCTACGAAAGCCGCCCCAACGTGGGCGCCGACGCCGCCGGCATCTGCCTGAAATCCGGCAACGCCGTCATTCTGCGTGGCGGTTCGGACAGTCAACATTCCGCCCGCGCCATCCACCAGGCGCTCCGCGAAGGTTTTGTTCGTGCCGGCGCCCCCGCTGCCACGGTGCAGATCACACCCGCCACGGATCGCGCCTTCGTCGCTGCGATGCTGGCCGCGGCCGGGCTCATCGACCTCATCATTCCCCGCGGCGGCCGCGCCCTGGTTGAACGCGTCCAAGCCGAGGCGCGCGTACCGGTGCTGGCCCATGCCGAGGGTCTTTGCCA
>JBBROR010000326.1:0-3845 GCA_038229175.1 Acetobacterales bacterium
CGAGCTCGATGGCAGCATGTCTGCCCGCGCCCAGGCGATCGCAGCCCCTTTGACCACGGGCGGCTTCACGATGGAGGTGTCGTCGGATATTCGCAGCGCGGTGTGGTCCAAGCTGATGTTGAACCTCGCGGCCGGGCCGATTGCCGTGCTGACGATGGAGGCGGGTCGGGCGTTTTTGCACGAAGCTGCGGTGGAGGTTGCAATGCGGGCGATCTATGCCGAATCGGCGGCGGTGGCGGTGGCTTTGGGGTGCACGCCGGTGTTCGATGTCGAGGCGTCGATCGTGGGCACGCGCAAGAGCGGGCACAAGTCGAGCATTCTGCAGGACCTGGAACTGGGGCGCCCGATGGAGGTGGCGACGATCTTTGACGCGCCGCTGGCGCTGGCTCGGCTGGCGGGTGTGGCGACGCCGACGCTGGATCTGGTGGTGGCGCTGGCCCGGATTCGTGCCAAGGCGGCGGGGCTGTTCGCCTAGATTTAGGACGGACGCTTCGGCGGATGGCTAATTGGGCAGGTCCGTCTGCCCCAGAACCCAGCCTTCCCAATCGCGCACCCAGGGGTCATCGGGGATGAAATCCGGCTGATGGCCGCCCAGCACCGCCAGCAGCCCCAACAGGCCGAGCAGGCTGTCGAAGCGGTCCTCGCCGGATGCGTCCGCGCCGAAGCCGTTGCCGATGGCTTGCTGCATGTCCGCATCGGCGTGGGCATTTACAGCCTGGATCGCGTCCAGCAAAGCGGGGGCCAATGCCAGGCGGTCGGATTGGCGGCGCTTGCTGCCACCCATTCGAAGCCCGCGCTGGCGCATCGCCTCGGCGGGGTAGGTTTCGGCCACCACGATCGCGCCGGTGGCGAGCAGATCGTGCAATGGGCCTTCGAAGGGCCACAGGCGCGGGGCGTCCGGGCCTGCCAAGGCTGGCAGCAGCCAGTCGCGCCACGCCGTGATGGCGGCCTTGCCGGTCTGGTTGGCGCCCAGCGTCCAGAACAAGGGGGCGCCGGCGGGCCTCGTGGCGGTGGCGCGGTCGCACAGGCGGGACAGGCCGGATGCACCTTCGAAACCGAGCGCCAGCGCGTGGGAGGCCCGCGTCATGCCGGCGATGCCGCGCAGCGGATAGAACGGCCGGGCTGGCGTGATGTCGTCGAGCGTGGCGCACACCCGGAAGAAATCGGCGGAAGTCTGCAGGCCGCGCAAGAAGGCGGCGAAGTTGCCGGGCGGCTTCAGCTGGGCGGCATAGGCGCGGGGCAGGCCGAGCGGCAGGTCCACGCCCAGTGCCACCGCGCCGCCTTCCGACACAGCGCGCGAACGCGCCATCCAGGTTTGGAGTGGCCCCACCGGCACCGGCGCTGAAATTCGCCAGCCCGCACCATCGGGTAGGGCCTGCGTCATCCAGCGTTTGCGCGGGTCCATGCTCCAGTCGGCGTGCAGGGCCAGGCCTGCGGGTGCGGGTTGCGTCAGAGCGGTTTCTCAGCCTTGGCCATCAGCCGGGAGAAGAAGCCGGGCTTCTTCGCGGGCTCGGCCGCCTTGGCCGCTTCTTTCGCCAGCGCGCGGGCCTCGGCTTCGCGCTCGCGGTTTTTCTGGGCCAGCCATTTGTCCAGGCTCATTCCCACCTTTGCGGCGCGTTTGGCCTCATAGGCGCGTTGGCCCTCGGTCATCGTGGTGGCGCTCGTCGTCGTCGGCTTTTTCGTCATAACCGTCCCCGCAGGTCCGGACGTGCCGGAAACGCAGTGTGTGTGACAGCGACGGTTGTGTGCTTCAAGGGGGCTATAATACGGAGTGATATCACGCATGGCGGAGCCGAGGATCAAGGCTGGGATCTGGGTGGCGATGGCGTTGCGCCTGGGCCAGGCGGAGGGCCAGTTTGCGGCCGTTCTGAAACGTGGCGATGCCGATGCCGGGGGTGTGCTGGCGGTGCTGCGGATGCCGCGCGGGCTGTCGGTGCTGTCGCAGATCCGCACCAATGAGGGCGAGGCCGCGTGGCTGCGCGCCACCGGGCCGGACCCGGTGAGCCAGGAGGCGGCGGACGCCTACGTGGCGCGCCAGGTGAAGTTCGATCCGGATTTATGGGTGCTGGAGTTTGAAACCCGCAGCGATCTGCCACCGTTTGATGGCAAGATCGTTTAACCATCTGTATATGTTTGCGCCCATAGTGTGATGCGACAGTGTGACGCGGCGTTTCCGACACCACGCCTGTGCTCTCGAATTTTTGCGCCTTATCAGTCTTTGCCCCCCTATCTAAGGATCGCCGTATGCGAAGCGCCCTTCTCGCCGCCACTGGTCTGGCCCTGGTGTCGGCCGTTGTTCTGTCGACCGCGGCCTCGGCCCAGCCGATCAGTGGACTTTACGTGGGGGCGGCGGGTGGCGCTGGCTTCCTGCAGAACGAGCGCATCCGCGGTTTCAGCCCGCCTGGCATCACCGCCACGGCGCCTTCGCCTTCTGGCATGGCCTACAAAACCGGCTATGTCGGGCTCGGCAGCCTTGGCTACGGCTTCGGCAACGGTGTGCGCGTCGAGATCGAGGGTAGCTATCGCCGGAACGACCGCGGGTTCGGCTCGGCGCCCGCTGGTGTGACGGCACGCTCGGGCAACGAGCGGAAGGTTGGCGCGATGGGCAACGTGCTGTTCGACATGGATATCGGCTCGCCCTACGTGTTTCCTTATCTCGGCGCTGGTGCCGGCTATCAGTCTGTCAGCCAGAAGCTGACCCAGACGGGGCCGGGCTATGTGGAACGGATCGATACCGACAAGGGCGCCTTCGCCTATCAGGCGATGTTCGGCGTGTCGCTGCCCATCCCGGGCGTGGTGGGGCTGTCCGCGATCGCCGAATATCGCTTCCTGGGCCTGGCTGGCACGCGCACCTATTCCGGCACGTTGTCCAGCGGGGGGACGGTGACGCGGTTCACGCGCAAGACCAGCGACGACGATACGCACAACGTGTTGATTGGCCTGCGCTACGCCTTCAACGTGATGCCCCCCGTGGTGCAGACCGCTGCCGTGACGACCATGACGCCGGCACCGGCGGCCGCACGTTCCTATCTGGTGTTCTTTGATTGGGACCGTGCCGATCTGGGCGATCGCAGCCGCCAGATCATCGCCGAGGCGGCGGCAGCCTCCACAAAGGTGGCAAGCACGCGAATCGAGGTGGCCGGCCATGCCGACAAGTCCGGCACCCCTGCCTACAACCAGTCCCTCGGCCGCCGCAGGGCGGATGTGGTCGCCGCGGAGCTGGTGCGCCAAGGTGTGCCGCAGGCCGCGATTTCCGTCACTTCGTTCGGCGATACCAGGCCGCTGGTGGCGACGGCCGCCGGTGTGCGTGAGCCCCAGAATCGGCGCGTTGAGATTGTGTTGAAATAACCTCGCGCTTTTCGGGAAATCGGCTGATTTTGTACATTCAGCATGTTTGGGGGCGGAACCGTTTTGACGCCGATCTGGTTTGCGTCGCGTTGTGGCAACACGTTGTGGCTGAATTACAACAGGGTGTTACGGAAAAGGCTTACGCCGCGCTGTTTGCTGCTTACTCACTGGTTTAGCTGGGGCAACACGATTAGGTTGCTTCTACGGATTGCGGGCTTGCCTGCCGGTCCCGCCCGGCTTTGTGCAGAGCAAAGTCAAGATTGAAACGAGGAGATTGACACAATGATGCTCCGTAATGCGCTTCTGGCCGCGACGATCCTGGCACTGCCAGTCGCAGCCCATGCCCAGCCCGTGACCGGCCTGTATGTTGCCGGCGGCCTGGGCGGTGATTATCTGATGGACGCGAAGACCAGGCTGAGCAGCAACCCCAGCTTCGTAAATCCTGTTGGCAAGCTGCGCAGCAGGGGCGGTTTCGTGGGCGTTGGCAGCGTGGGCTA
>JBBROR010000327.1:0-3823 GCA_038229175.1 Acetobacterales bacterium
GCCGAAGGCTCGCTGGCCCGTCGGGGCGAGACGGTCGTGGTGGCGCTCGAGCTGCTGCCCAAGTTCTGCGCCGATGTGAAGGTTGAGACGCATCACGTCCTGCACGTGCTGACCGGCGCCCAGCTGCAGGGCACGATCTGCGCGCATCCGCTGGCAGGGGCCGGCTATGCTCATAAAGTGCCGCTGCTGACGGCGGATTTCGTCACCACCGAGCAGGGCACCGGCCTGGTGCATATTGCCCCCAGCCATGGCGAGGACGATTTTTCCTTGGGCCGCGCGCACGGGCTGGAAGTGCCCGAGACAGTGGCCGACGACGGCACGCTCACGCATCACGCGCCGGGTTTCGCGGGCGTGCATGTCTATAAGGCGGCGCCTCCCGTCATCGCCGCACTCACCGAAGCCGGCATGCTGCTGGCGACGACGAAGTTCGTGCACTCTTATCCGCATAGCTGGCGGTCCAAGGCGCCGCTGATCTTCCGCGCCACGCCGCAATGGTTCATCCGCATGGACGGGCCGGAGAACATCCGTGCGAAGGCGCTGGCCGCGATCGACGACACGGTGTTCGTGCCAGACCAGGGCCGCAACCGCATCGGCGCCATGATCGCAAGCAGGCCCGACTGGTGCATCAGCCGCCAGCGCGCCTGGGGTGTGCCGATTCCGGTGTTTGTGGAAAAGGCCACCGGCACGCCCTTGCGGGACCCCGCGGTGGTCGAGCGCATCGTGGCCGCCTTCACCGCAGAGGGAGCCGATGCCTGGTATTCGTCCGATGCCAGCCGCTTCCTCGGCAACGACTACGATCCCGCTGCCTATGAGCAGGTGATGGACATCGTCGACGTGTGGTTCGAATCGGGCTGCACCCATGTCTTCACCTTGGAGGCGCGTGGCCTGCCCTGGCCGGCGGATCTGTATCTCGAAGGCAGCGACCAGCATCGTGGCTGGTTTCATTCCAGCCTGCTCGAAGCCGTCGGCACCAGGGGCCGCGCGCCGTTCAAGGCCATCCTGACGCACGGCTTCGTGCTCGATGAGTCGGGCCGCAAAATGAGCAAGTCGCTCGGCAATGTCACCGCGCCGCAGGAGGTGTCGGACAAATACGGCGCCGACATCTTGCGCCTGTGGGTGATGAACTCCGACACGACGGAGGATCTGCGCATCGGGCCGGAGATCCTGAAGCAGCAGGCCGAGCTGTATCGCCGCATCCGCAACACGCTGCGCTGGATCCTGGGCTCGCTGGAGGGGTTCACCGAGGCCGAGCGCGTGGCCGAGGCCGACATGCCCGAGCTGGAGCGCTTTGTGCTGCATCGCCTGGCGGAACTGGACGGCCAGATCCGTCACGCCACCAGCAGCTACGACTGGACCGGGGTGGTGCCGTCGCTTCACAATTTCTGCGCCACCGACCTGTCGGCGTTCTACTTCGACGTGCGCAAGGACGCGCTGTATTGCGACCGCCCCGACAGCCTGCGCCGCCGTGCGGCGCGCACCGTGCTGGATCATCTGCATCGTTGCCTGTGCATCTGGTTTGCCCCGGTTCTGGTGTTCACCGCCGAGGAGGCCTGGACGTCGCGCTTCGGCGAGGACGGTTCGGTGCATCTGCAGACCACGCCGGTTCTGCCGGAGTCCTGGCTCGACCCTGCTTTGGGCGAGCGCTGGCGTGCCATCCGCGAGCAGCGCCGGGTGATCACCACCGAGATCGAGACCCTGCGCAAGAATGGCGGGGTGAAATCCTCGCTTCAGGCTGCCATCACCTTGACGCCCGCCGAGACCGCAACCTTGGCGCTGCCGGAATGGGCGGAACTGGCCATCGTGTCGGATGCCACCGAGGGCGATAGCCTGTCGGTTTATGTGGCCGCGGGCGACAAATGCGCGCGCTGCTGGCGCATCCTGCCCGAGGTCGGCACGGTGGCCGCGCACACCACGCTCTGCCTGCGCTGCGCCGACGCGGTGGATCACCTGGCCTGCGAGCCGGTTGTCGCATGAGTCATATGCGGCTCGGCCTTGCATCTGCGGCTGTGGTTCTGGCGGCCGACCAGGCCAGCAAGGCGTGGATTCTGGACGGTCTCGACCTGCCCAGCCTGGGCAGCGTGGCCGTGCTGCCGTTCCTCAATTTCACCATGGTGTGGAACAAGGGCGTGACCTTCGGCCTGCTCGGTGGCCTTGGTGACGCCGCCGCCTGGGTGCTGGGCGGCGTCGCCGTTCTGGTGGTGGTGGCGCTGTTCGTCTGGCTGCGCCGCGCCGAAAATCGGATGGTCGCCGTGGCCCTGGGTGCCATCGCTGGCGGAGCGATCGGCAACGTCATCGACCGGGTGCGCTTCGGCGCCGTGGTGGACTTCCTGCACGCCCACGCCTTCGGCTTTTCATGGTACGTGTTCAATGTGGCAGACGCCGCCATCGTGTGCGGCGTTGCGGCTTTGGTGTTGGACAGCCTGCGCGGGAAACAGGTTGCTTAGGCCTGTGGCGTTCAGCATGCTTGCCGCGCCCTTCGACCGGCGCTAGACAACGCCGTATGGCCCCAATTTGCAGACTGCTTCCGATCTTCAGGCTGGCACTGCGCCCACGTGCCGCGGCTGTCCTGATCCCGTGGGCCATAGCGCTTCCGGTGGCGCTTGCCGGCTGCAGCGGGGATGAGTTTTCGCGCAATATCGGTCTGACCCGCGACGTGCCGGACGAGTTCACCGTCACCACCCGCGCGCCTTTGTCGATGCCGCCTGATTTCAGCATCCGCGCACCCACGCCCGGTGCCTCTCGCCCGCAGGAGCGTTCGGCCAGCGCCTCGGCCGAGGCCGCATTAAGCCCGCAGGCGGCCTTGGCCGGCAACGTGGCGCAGTCCGCTGGCGAAAAGGCGCTGCTCGGTGCCGCTGGCCCGGCCGTGCCGGCGTCCATCCGCAACGACCTCAACAAGCAGGCCGCGCTTCAGGCCGGCGATCGTAGCCTGACCGATCGTCTGATGTTCTGGCGCCCCTCCCCGCAGCCGGGCGTTCTTGTCGACCCCACGCGGGAATCCAAGCGCCTGCGTGAAAACGCTGCCCTCGGGCAGTCGGTCGAGTCAGGCGACACCGCCGTGATCCAACGCAAGAGTGGCGGCCTTTTCGACGGGATTTTCTGACGCCGTTTGCTGTGCAGCCATCGCCCTGCGCGATAGTGCCGACCTGCCGATTCGTTCTGGCGAACGTGTTCATGCTCCTGCGCGAGGTGCGAAATGCCCGCTGATCCCAGCTTCCCCGACAAAACGGCGCTTGCCGAAGCCTGGAACATCGTTGCGGCACAAGGCATGCGCCCTGGTGCGCACGACATCCGCGCGATGTTCGCCGCCGACCCCGGTCGCGCCAGCCGCTACACGGCGGTATTCGACGACCTGGCCGTCGATTTTTCCAAAACCTCGCTCGACGATGCCGCCATCGAGGCGCTGCACGCACTGTCCCGCGCGGCCGGTCTCAGCCTGTTCCGTGATCGTCTCTTCGAGGGCCGTCTCGTCAATGTCACCGAAGGGCGGGCAGCGATGCACATGGCCTTGCGCGACGGCCCCGATGCCGCGCTGTCGGCCGATACGCCCGATACACAAGATGACCCGGCGGGCGGGCGGGAGGATGCGTCGGCCCTGGCCACGGCCGAGCTGGACCGCATGCGCGACTTCGTGGCCGGCGTGCATGGCGGGCTGATCCGCGGCGCGACCGGGGCTGCTTTCACCGACGTGCTGAACATCGGCATCGGCGGCTCCGATCTTGGCCCGCTGATGGCGACCGAGGCGCTGACGCTGGCGCATGGCCCCAAACTTCGCGCCCGCTTCCTGTCCAATGTCGACGGCCACGGTTTCGCCGCCGCGATCCGC
>JBBROR010000328.1:0-3807 GCA_038229175.1 Acetobacterales bacterium
CAACAGCCTCAAATCGGCAAAGATTCGTGACAAGAATTGTCGCGTCGTTCGCCGCCGGGGGCGCGTCTACGTCATCAACAAGAAGAACCCGCGCATGAAGGCCCGCCAGGGCTGATTGGCAGCCGCATCACGCGATGGCGCGGTATGTTTGCTCATAAAAGGGGGTCTGCCGGTTTTGTCGGCAGGCCCTTTTTACGTTGGCCAAAGCCAGGCCGGAGGTGACGTTGCGCGGCGTCCATCTTGTCGAACGCCATGAACGACGGCACATAGACGAGCAAGGGGCTAATGGCAGGTAGGGAACGATCGTGATCGCACAGTATGAACCGAAGCCGGATGTGATGGCGCGGCGCGAGCAGATCCTGGACGGCCTGCGCCGTATTCTTCCGCCAAGCGGCGTAATAGGCGAAACGCTGCGTCTGAAACCCTATGAGACCGATGGGTTGGCTGCCTATCGCCAGCCGCCTTTGGCGGTGGCACTGCCTGAAACGACGGAGCAGGTGGCTGCCGTGATGGCATTCTGTCACGCCCAAGGTGTGCGCGTGGTGCCCCGCGGCGCCGGCACCTCGCTGTCTGGCGGAGCGCTGCCGATGGCCGATTCGGTGGTGCTTGGGCTGATGCGGATGAACCATATCCTGGACATCAACTATGCCGACCGGTTCGCGGTGGTGCAGGCCGGCGTCACCAATATCGGCATCACCCAGGCGGTCTCCGAGCGTGACTTCTTCTATGCGCCGGATCCTTCGAGCCAGCTTGCCTGCATGATCGGCGGCAACGTAATGATGAACTCCGGCGGTGCGCATTGCCTGCGCTATGGCGTGACGGCGAACAATCTGCTGGGCCTGAAGATCGTCACCGTGCAAGGCGAGATCATCCAGATCGGCGGCGAGCATTGCGATGCGGTGGGCTACGACTGGCTGGGGCTGCTGACCGGCAGCGAGGGGCAGCTGGCGCTGGTGACCGAGGTGACCGTGCGAATCCTGCGCAGTCCCGAGGGCCAGCGGGCCATGCTGGCCGCATTCGACGGCATCGAGATCGCTGGAAGCTGCGTGGACGCCATCATCTCGTCAGGCATCATTCCTGTGGCGCTGGAATTCATGGACCGACCCTGCATTCATGCCTGCGAGGCATTCGCCCATGCGGGCTACCCGATGGATGCCGAGGCGATGCTGATCATCGAGGTTGAAGGCAGCGTGGCCGAACAGGATGAGCTTCTGGGTCGGATCAAGGAGATCTGCCGGCGTTTCAACCCAATCAGCCTGAAGGTGTCCGAATCGGCCGAGGAGAGCCTGGCGATCTGGAAAGGACGGAAAGGCGCGTTCGGGGCCGTCGGGCGGATCAGCCCGGATTACCTCTGCATGGACGGCACCATCCCCACGTCGCAGTTGGCTTTCGTGCTGCGGCGCATCGGGGAGATGAGTGCGGAATGCGGGTTGGCGGTGGCCAACGTGTTCCATGCCGGGGATGGCAATCTGCACCCGCTGATCATGTTCGACGCCAATGACGAGGCAAGTTTCCACGCGGCCGAGAAGTTCGGCGCCGATATTCTGCGGCTCTGTGTCGAGGTCGGTGGGTGCCTGACGGGCGAGCACGGCGTGGGCGTGGAGAAACGCGACCTGATGGGGGTGCAGTTCACCGAGATCGAGCTGGACCAGCAGCGCCGCATCAAGTCGGCGTTTGATCCGGGCTGGCTGCTCAACCCGTCCAAGGTGTTTCCGCTCAAGCTACCGGCCATGGCGGCTGAATAGATGCAGCAGTCTCCGACCAGCGAAGCGGCCCTTGCCATCGATATCCGGGCGGCCTTTGCGGAGGGGGAGCCGATCTCGGTCTACGGCAACGAGAGCAAAGCGGGGCTGCTGCGACCGGTGCAGGCCGCCCGAACACTGTCGGCACGCAACCTGATGGGGATATCGCTGTATTCACCCAGCGAGCTGATCATTTCGGCGGGCGCCGGCACCAGAGTGTCTGAGATCGAGGCCACGCTTGCGGCGAAGGGCCAGCACCTGATCGCGGAACCGCCGAATTTCAGCCAGCTCTACGGCACCGACCGCGAGCCGACCCTGGGCGGAATGGTGGCGGCCAACCTGTCCGGCTCGCGTCGTGTCGCCTGGGGTGCGACGCGGGACCATGTGATGGGCGTGCGCGCCGTCAACGGCAGCGGCGAGGTGATCCGTGCCGGCGGGCGGGTGCTGAAGAATGTGACCGGGCTGGATATCTGCAAGCTGCTCACGGGGAGCCACGGCACCCTGGCTGTGATGACCGAGATCACGCTGAAGGTGCTGCCGGCGCCGGAACGCCGGGCCACGCTGGCGATTGCCGGGCTCGATCCACAGCGTGGGGTCGCAGCCCTCGCGGCGGCGCTGGGGTCGCCCTATGCGGTGTCGGGGGCTGCGTATCTGCCGGCCGAGGCGGCGGCGCGCATGCCGATGCTGGCCTGGCTCGGCGGCAGCGTGACGCTTGCGCGGATCGAGGATTTTGCGCCGTCTGTCGCTTATCGGACCGACCGTCTGCGCGGCGAACTGGCGTCGTTCGGCGCAAGCGAGGTGCTGGACGACGGGGCCAGCCGCGCCTTGTGGTCAGCCGTCGGCAACGCCGTGCCGTTGGGGGCCGAGCCGGCCCAGGCGATCTGGCGGGTGTCGGTGCGGCCATCGTCTGGTCCTGGCGTGGCGGCGGCACTTCAGGAGGCGATCGGTGCCCATTGGATGATGGACTGGGGCGGCGGGCTGGTCTGGATCGCGGGGCCCGCAACCTCCGAGGCACATGCCGAAGTGGCCCGGGCGGCGGAAGCTGCGGGCGGCACCTGGCTTTTGTTCCGGGGGCCTGACACGTTGCGGGCGGCGCTTGATGTGATCCCGCCCGAGCCGGCTCCGCTGGCGCGGATCAGCCGGCGGGTGAAGGCGGCGTTCGACCCCAAGGGCATTCTCAATCCAGGCCGCATGCGCGCGGGTTTCTGACACAGCCGAAGGAGGCAAAGATGGACTACCGGCTTACCACATTGGCAACCGTGATCGTATTCGCCGTGGCCATCGTCATCGGCGTGGTGTCGGCGATGTTGTTCAGGGACGGCGTGCGTCGCACCGCCTGGGCCTGGTTCGTCACCGCGGTCTTCGTGATCGCCGGGTTCGCCGCCGTACTGTTCGAGTTCTCCTGGATGTTCTCGCAGCCTGACCGTGTGATAGCGCAGGCCGTGGCGGTGGGTGCCGCGATGGTTGCCGTCACGTTCACCATCCGCGCTTCCGCCTGATCAGTCGTCACGATGCAAACCCTGTTTTCCGCCGAGCAGCTGCGCGACCCCGATACCGCATCGTCCAACCAGGTTTTACGGACATGCGTGCATTGCGGCTTCTGCACCGCGACGTGCCCGACATTCCTGCTGCTGGGCGACGAGCTGGATAGCCCGCGAGGGCGGATATACCTGATCAAGGACATGCTTGAATCGGGCCGTCCCGCCACCGAGGAGGTGGTGCGGCATGTGGATCGGTGCCTTTCGTGCCTTTCGTGCATGACGACGTGTCCGTCCGGCGTGAACTACATGCATCTGGTGGATCACGCGCGTAGCTACATCCAGAACACCTATCGCAGGCCGTGGCACGAGCGGCTGCTGCGCCACGCGCTGAAGCTGGTGCTGCCGCATCCGCGGCGGATGCGGGTGGCGTTGCTTGGGGCGTCCTTGGCGCGGCCATTGAGCGTGCTGTTGCCGAACCGCGGCATCTTCTTCCAGCGGCTTCGCGCGATGCTGGCGCTGGCACCCAAGCGCGTGTCGTCGGCGAGTTCGGTGGAGCGGCCACAGATCCATGCCGCCATCGGGAC